>NZ_JBSHBN010000017.1:0-83980 GCF_053612025.1 Kitasatospora sp. NPDC054768 | reverse complement strand
GCCGCGGCGAGCGGGCCGCCGGAGGGCGCGGCGCTCGCGCCGGGCTTGCCGCCGGCCGCCGCACCGGGGGCCGCGGCGCCGCCGGCCGTGCCGGTCCCGGTGGAGCCGGTGGAGCCGGTGCCGGAGAGCCCGCCGCCGGACAGGCCGCCGGAGGAACCGAAGCCGGTGCCGCCGGAGTTGCCGTCCGCGCTGGTGGTGCCGGTGCCGGAGGTGCTCACCGGGCTGGTTCCGTCGACGGTGCCGCCGGAGCCCGAGCCGCCGTTGCCGCTCTCCGGGGTGCCCGGTTCGGGGTTCCCGGCCGGCGGGGCGGTCTGGTTGCCGGGCAGCTTGCCGTCCTGGGCCTCGACGTGCTGGACGGCCTGCTGGGCCTGCTGGCGCTGGGCGTTGTTCAGGGCGAGGAAGCCCTGGGCCAGCTGGCCGGGCGCGATGCCGTAGGTCTGCCCGGTGGTGGTCACCGTCTTGAGGAAACGGGAGATCACGGCCGCCTTCGCGGCGGGCACCCCGCCGGTCGGGACCATCGCGTACTGGACGTAGCTCAGCGGGTACGCCCGCTGGTCACGGGAGAACGCGGTGTCGGGCGTGCCGTAGGGCAGCTGCTGGACCCCGGTGGCGGGGTCGGTCGGCATGTCGGCGACGGCGGCCTGGAAGCCGGCCGTGGACGGCGACACGTAGGAGCCGGCCGGGTTGAGCAGCGTGGCCTCGGGCAGCGAGAACGCCTTGGCCTGGGCGGTGTCCATGATGGCGAGCATCATGCGCTGGCCGGCCGGCTGCGCGGCGCAGGCGTCGTGCCCGCCGTTGGCGTTGTAGGTCGGCTGCTGGCAGTTCGGGCGGTTCTGGACCTGGTTGCGGGCGACCCGGGAGAGGCCCTCGGTGGAGGGCACCCACTCGAACTGCTTCCAGTGCGCCGTGTCGGCGCCGTCCTGCGGCGTGCTCGTCCCGGACATGTCCTGGGGCTGGAAGGCCTCGGCCGGGTAGCCGGTGAACCGGGGCTTCAGGTAGAAGCTGTCGACGTGCATGCCCCACGGGTCCGGCTCGCCGTCGAGGAAGCGGGCGGCGTCCGGGTCGGCCGCGATCCACGAGGTCAGCAGGTAGGTGAAGTCCGTCGTACCGCCGGGGACACCGGGGAAGATCGTCAGGGCTCCGCCGCAGCTGGTCGGCCAGCTGATCCCGTTCTCCGGGGTCTCCGGGTTCAGCTGCCTGAACTCGGGGTCGGTGAAGAGGCAGATCGGGTTGCCGGCCACGGACGGGATGTCGGCACCGGGCGACGCGTAGGACTGGGTCAGCAGTTTGGCCAGCAGCCGCGCGTTCAGCTTCATGTCCTTGATCTGCCGACCGGTGTTCGGGTCGTCGACCACGAAGGTCACGGAGATGCCGGTCGTCGCCAGCGGGGCGTAGACGTACGGCCGCGGGGGCGGTGACGTGTCCGGCCGGGCCGTCAGCGCGAGGTCGATGCTGCTGCTGCCGCCCAGGAAGGCCGACCGGGCCTGCGGCTCGCCACCGGCCGGGATGTAGCCCACGGTCATCGGGGACTCGCCCAGGCACAGGCCCGAACGCCACTGCTGCATCGCCCGGTTGGCCATCTCCAGACCGGCGGCGCCGAAGTCCTGGGCGCTCGCGACGCAGGAGTCCGGGGTGGGCGCGAAGGAGAGCGGGACCACGGTCCGGTTGAGCCAGGCGCACTGCTCGCTGGTGCGGTTCTTGGTCTTCGAGTTGATCCGGCCGGGCTTCATGACGCCGTCCGAAGCGGCGTTGTAGAACCTGTCCTTGTCCATCCGGTGGTCGTTGCAGTCGGCCTTGCCGCCGCGGATGTTGTACAGGTCCGTCGGGTCGCCGCCGTAGTTCGGCTCGACCACGATCGAGCAGGGGTGGGTGGCGTCGCAGCCGAGCGTGGTGCTCTCCTTGGCGCTCCACACCTCGATGGAGGCGGTGCCCGAGCCGTCCGGGCCGGTCGGGGCCAGCACCATGTTCGTGGGCCAGTCCGGCGTCTCCGTGTGCACCGGGCGGGCCGGCTGCTCGAAGCCCGCCTCGCGGTCGCCGCCGTAGAGGGTGCTGCCGTAGCAGTCCGTCACGGCGGGGTCGGTTCCGCGACACTGGTAGACCCGGACCGCGTACAGGTTGAGGGTCGACTCCACGGGCGTGGTCGTCACCGGGCCGCCGCTCTGGGTGACGGTCGGCGTGAAGCCGCTCCAGGAGACCTGGAGCACCTGGTTGGTCAGGTTGGCCGTCTGGGAGACCGTCACACTGCCCTCGTCGCCGTACGTTCCGGCGGCCGGGATCCACACCTTCGGACCGGTCACGGTCGTCGAGGAGTCGGCGTGAGCCTGCGGCGCCGCGCCCAACCCGATCGGAATGACAGCGAGCGCCGCCACCACCGCCTTGGCGAGGGCCAGGGCCGGTAGTCGACGGCGCCACCTTCCCCGACCTCTTCGGTCGGGTACGCGGGTTCTCATGCGAGGCCTCCGGGAGATGCGGGCCGCCGAGGGAGCGGCGCGAGGGCGTCGGATCGCGCTGGGGACGGACGATTCCGTGCGTACTATTCGGCCAGCCGGACATGGCGGGATCCGGTCGGCCAGGTGTACGAGACCACAACGCGGCGACTCCGTACCGGAGTTGGAAGATCCGCATGCGGCGGGCCCGCGCCGAGGCGCGGGCCCTCCGATCTGCGGCCGGGTGGAGCGGGGATCAGCTCGCCGGGGTGAAGGACAGCGCGAGCGAGCCGATCTGCTGGCCGCCCTTGAAGTACGTGGTGCCGAGGTTGGTGTCCAGGTAGTTCGCGCCGGCCGCGTCCACCTGGAAGCTGGAGGAGTTCAGGGTCTGGGTGGTGCCGGTGCGGCCGATCACGTTGTTGCCGCGCGGGTCCAGCAGCGGCACCGGGGTGGTCGAACCGTTCGGCACGGCGGTGAAGTAGCCCTTGGCCACCGAGAAGTCGAGCTGCTTGAAGGTCACGCTCTTGCCGGTCGAGAGGTTGATGAAGAGCAGACCGCCGCCGAACTGCACGTGCCCGTAGAAGCCGGGGATGTTCGCGGCGCCGTCGGTCACCGGGAGCGTCACGGTGAGGCCGGTGTCGGCGTCGAGCTTCGGGTCGGCCGGCTGCAGCGGGATGACCAGGATGCCGTTGAGCGCGGCGTCCGCCAGGAAGCTCACGTCGGTGGTGATCACGGCCTGGCCGGAGGCCGGGGTGGCGGTGGTGTCGGCGACGGCCGCACCGCTCACACCGGTCAGGGCGAGGACGACGGTGGCACCGGTCGCGGCCAGGCGGGCACTGATGCGGGACATGCCGAACTCCTTGGGAGAGGGAGAGGAGAGGTGATCGGTGGTGCGGTTCGAGGAAGCTCGTGCGGGGTGGCGCCGCCGCGGGGCGGAACGCGGCCGGCGGCACGGCCGGTGAGGGTGCCGGAGGGACGGTCCCGGCTGTACGGCCGTGGTGCGCCCTGCTCCCCGGTCCGGGGGTTCGGCCGGGCCGGCGGCCGCAGGGGCGAGGCCCCTGCGGCCGCCGGTGCGGTGCGGGTTCGATCAGGAGTGGGTGACGCTGCCGCAGGCGAAGGGCGAGAGCGGCAGGAAGCCGTAGCTCTGGATGTCCGTGGCACCGTTGGTGCAGATCCAGCCACCGGCGCCGAAGATGGCGCGCAGGGCGGTGCCGTGGGCGTCCGTGGCGTTCCACTCGGCGTCACGGAAGACGTTGTAGACCACGCGGCCGTACTGGGTGGCCACGAAGGTGTCGCTGATGACCTTGTTCACGGTGTCGACCGGCGCCTTGCCGTCGATGTTGCGGATGGTCAGCGGGCCCTGGACGTCGGCGCCGGTGCCCTTGCCGAAGTACACCTGGCCGATGTAGTGGGCGACGGAGTAGGGGACCAGCGCGTTGGCGTCGTTCAGCTGGGTGTCGCTGCCCTGGTTCTCCTGGACGCTGCTGTTGACGCAGGCGCCCGGGGTGAGCGGGGTCACGCCACCGTTGATGGCGGTCAGGAAGAAGGAACGGGTGCCCGAGCCGGTCTGCGGCAGGAAGGGCTTGATCGTGACGTTCGGGAGCGACGCGCTGATCTGGTTCCACTTGGTGACCGTGCAGGAGTAGATGTCCTTCAGGTTCGCCGTGGTGAGGTTCGCCGGGGCGTTGCCACCGGTCTTGGCGGCCCAGGAGACCGCGTCCTGCGCCAGCGCGACGAAGTCGTCGGTCGTCGGGTCGGTGGCCACCGGGCCGCGCGAGGAACGGGCGAAGTCCACGGTGGCGCTGGTGTTGGCGTTCAGCGCGGTGATGCCGGCGCCGGAGCCGTTCGGGCGGGTGATCGCGGTGGCACCGGTCTTGGTGGTGATGGTGCCGGCCGGGATCGCGTCCCAGCTGTAGAGGCGCGGGGAGGTGGAGCTGGTCAGCGACGAGTTGTAGTCGGCGGCGAGCTGGTTCAGCACCGACTGGGTCGTGTCGGAGCCGACGCCCACGATGTCGATGGCGCGCGGGGTGACACCGGTGGCCGGGTCGGCGACGGCGGTGCCGCCGACGACGGTGGCGAGGGAGGTCGCCAGCGCGGCGACGGTGAGCAGCTTGGCAGCGGTCTTACGCATGTTCCTCTTCCTCCGGGGGAGAGACGTACATCGCGTGAAACCCGTACTCCGTTCGGGAGTTCGGGGCCGTGTGGCCGCGTCCGCTGCGGCCTCACCGGCAGTGCCGATCCTGTCCGCCGGGGAGGTTCCGCCGGAAGAGAGGTCGAGCCCGGCCGGTGAATGTCGACTCATCGGTTCGGCGAGGTTTAGCCACTGGTCAGCGTGCACGTGACAGGGGCACTGCCGGGGCTCCGAGCCCGGTCGACGTTCTTCTCCAGGAGGCTGCTCGGAGTGTTGCCGGAAACCTGTCCTTCACCGGAACAGCACGGACGGAGATCCGATGGAGGATCCCCTTCCGGGAGCGGGATCCGATGGAGGATCCCCTTCCGGGAACGCCGGAATGACGGTCCGTCATCCGACTCGGACCGTCATCGACTCAAACGCTCACAGCGGCCAGCGGCCGTCCCGCCCGGACCGTCGCAACTCCTGCCCCACCCACTGGAGTCCGGCCAGGAACCCCTCGACCCCCGCCTGGCACTGGTCCCGCCGCAGGTACCCCCGCGCGCTGCGGGCCACCGGAACGGCGTCGGCCGCCCCCCGCCGGGTGCTGCGCACCGGCAGGTAGGCGGCCCAGACCCACTGACGCCCCTCGGACTGTCCGACCGAACATCGCAGCGCGGCCCGCTCGATCAGCAGTTCCCGGACCGACTCGGCGAGTTCCTCCTCGCTCCGGTAGGTCCGCACCCCGACCCCGAGCGGCCGACCGTTGGCGGCCCGCAGCGCCCAGCCGAGGCAGCGGTCGGCCGCCGGCACGATCAGCAGCCGCGGACCGCGCCGCTCAGCGGCCATCGGTGCGTCTCAACGGCACCACGGGTTCCGGGAGTTCGCGCGGCGGCTGCTTGGACAGCAGCACCACGAACCGCCGGAAGGCGTTCTGGCAGGTCGCGTACCGCTCGTACGCGCGGCTGGAGCGCACCTCGGGCAGGGCCCGCGAACCCGGGACGACCCAGATCCAGCCGATGCCCTCCCGCACGTGGGTGATCCGCGCGGTGAGTTCGACCGCCACGACCCGCAGGCCGTCGAAGGCCCGCTCGGCCTCGCCGGCCGTCTCGAACGCGGCCGGGGTGATCGCGACCACCCGTCCGTTGGGCGCCTTCAGTTGCCAGCGGTAGCGCCCGTCCGCCGCCCGTTCGGCGCGGAACCCCCCTCGACTTGCCCCTGCTGCGGTGTAGCCGCGGCCGGCAGCGTTCACTGCCCCCTCCGTCCGGTTGCCCTCCGGATTCCCCTCCGAGCGGAGTAAAGCTATGTGTGCACACGGAGCCCCCGAAAGCCCAGAACGTTCACAACTTGCGCCGTTGGTCGGGAAGTTCTCTCTCGTTTAACTTTCACGCGTCTCGATCGGGAACCGCTCCGGAAGCGGCCCGGAACCGGCCCGGAACCGCTCCGGAACCGACCGGCAACCGGCCGGGAACCGCCCTGGAACGCTCAGAGCCGGGCGGTCCAGCGCACCATCGTCCCCTTGCGGTACGGCCCGCTCTCGTGCCAGGCGTCGCCGCCGAGCGCCTCGGCGCGCCGGGTGAGGTTGAGCAGGCCGCTGCGCCGGCCGCCCCGCGGGATGCCCACCCCGTCGTCGGTCACGGTGAGCAGGACGCCCGGCCGCCCGCCCCGGTCCAGCGACTCCGGGTCGCCACCCACCGGGCGGCCGTCCTCGTCCAGGTGGGTGGTGGCGTCGATCTCCACCCCGACCCGGGAGGCGCGCGCGTGCCGGGCCGTGTTGGAGAGCATCTCGCGCAGGGCGGCCAGCAGTTGACGGCCGGTGTTCTCACCGACCAGGCTCTCCACCGGCCCGACGAAGCTCACCGCGGGCTTGAAGCCGAGCGCGGCCGCGGCCTGGCTGGCCTCGCGCAGCACCCGGGTGCGCAGGGTGTCCGGCGCGTCGCCGTGGTTGTCGTGCTGGAGGGCGTAGATGGTGGTGCGGACCTCCTGGATGGTGGCGTCCAGCTCGTCCACCGCCTTGCCGATGCCGACCTTCACCTCGGGGACGACCGCCCGTCGGGCGGCGCTCTCCAGCATCATCCCGGTGGCGAACAGCCGCTGGATCACCAGGTCGTGCAGGTCGCGGGCGATCCGGTCGCGGTCCTGGAAGACGGCCAGGCGCTGCTGGTCGCGCTGGCCCTCGGCGAGCCGCAGGGCGAGCGCGGCCTGCGAGGCGAAGGTCTCGGCGAGCTGCTTCTCGCTGTCGGTGAACGGCACCGCTCCGCAGGGGCGCCAGACGCAGAGCCCGCCGAGCACCCGCCCGGCGGCGACCATCGGCACCGCCATGGACGGGCCGAAGCGGCGGGCGAGCCGGATCACCACGGTCGGGTCGCTGGACATGTCGTCCAGGTAGACGCTCTCCCCCGCGAGCAGCCGGGCCGCGAAGCTCTCCCTGGGCAGCAGTTCGCCGCGCACGAACTCGGCCAGCTCACCGGAGGCGTGGGCGACCCGCATCTGCCCGTCGCCCTCGTCGCCGTCCTCCGGGCCGGTCGGCAGCAGGATCATGCCGAGCGCGGCGTCCGCCAGCTCCCGCACCTGCTCGGCCGCGACGGTCAGCGCGGTCTCGGCCTGCTCGGCGGAGAGCAGGGCGGTGGTGACGGCGGCGGCGCCGGCGATCCAGCGTTCGCGGCGGCGGCCCTCCTCGTACAGCCGGGAGTTCTCGATGGCCACACCGGCCGCCGCGGCGAGCGCGTGCACCACCTGCTCGTCCTCGGGCGTGAAGGCCCCGCCGCCCTTCTTCTCGGTGAGGTAGAGGTTGCCGAACACCTCCGCGCGGACCCGGATCGGCACGCCCAGGAAGGTCCTCATCTGCGGGTGGTGCGGGGGGAACCCGGAGGAGCGCGGGTCGGCGCCGAGGTCGGTCAGCCGCAGCGGCTCGGGGCGGTCGATGAGCACGCCGAGGATGCCCCGGCCGGCGGGCAGTTCGCCGATCTCGCCGGCGGTCCCGTCGTCGACCCCGACGTGGATGAAGTCGGCCAGGCCGGTGCCGCCGGGGGCGATCACGCCGAGCGCCGCGTACCGGGCGTCGACCAGTTCGGCCGCGCCCACGGCGATCCGGTGCAGGGTGGCGTGCAGGTCCAGCCCGGCCCCGATCGAGACCACCGCCTCCAGCAGCCGCTGCATCCGGTCGGTGACCGCGGCGGCCGACTGGAGGCGCTCGGCGACCTCGGTGACCAGGGTGTCCAGCCCCAGCGAGGCGATCTCGGGCACCCGATGGGGTGTCGGCTCGGGCGTGGCCTCGGGGAGGTCCGGCGTGGGGTCCATGGAGAAAGCCTAGTTTGTACGCTTTTCAGCCGAAGGGCGGCGCGACGGGCAGTACGGCGGGTAGTACGACGGGCAGTACGACGGGCCGCGCGGCTACCGGCCCACCGGCTCCAGCAGCCCGTCCGCCTCCCGCTCCCGCCGCCACATCGCGTGCAGCCGCCCGTCCGGGTCGGCGACCAGCTCGGACCAGCGGCCCCGCTCGGCCACCCGCCCGCCGTCCAGCACCAGCACCTCGTCCACCGTGGTGTCGTCCAGCCCGGCCAGCCGGTGGGTGATCAGCACCGTGGTGCGGCCCTCGGTGGCGGCCAGCAGGTCGGCGGTCAGGGCGTCCGCGGTGGGCAGGTCGAGGTGCTCGGCGGGCTCGTCCAGGACCAGGACGGGGAAGTCCGCGAGCAGGGCCCGGGCGAGTGCCAGCCGCTGGCGCTGGCCGCCGGAGAGCCGGGCGCCGTGCTCGCCGACCATGGTGTCCAGGCCGTCCGGCAGGCCCTCGGTCCACTCCAGCAGCCGGGCGCCGGCCAGCGCGGCGCGCAGCTCGTCCTCCGCCGCTTCCGGCCGGGCCAGCCGCAGGTTCTCCCGCAGCGAGCTGTCGAAGACGTGGGCGTCCTGGGCGCAGAGCCCGATCACCCGGCGGACGGACTCGCCCGCCAGCGCGCGGCTGTCCACAGCCTGTGGACGGCCGTCGGCGAACCGCACCGTCCCGGCGCTCGGCTCCAGGAAGCGCAGCAGCGCCTGGGCGAGGGTGGTCTTGCCGGAGCCGGACGGGCCGACCACGGCGATCCGGCGCCCGGCGGCGAGGTCGAGGTCCACCCCGGCGAGCGCGTCCACCGCCTGCCCGGGGTGGCGGACGGTCAGCCCGCGCACCGCGACCGGCAGCGGCTGCTCGGGCAGCGCCACCGGGTCGGCCGGCTCGGTGACCGGCACCGGAGCGTTCAGCACCTCGTCCAGCCGGGCCCGCGCGGCGCGGCTGCGCTGGCGGGCCTGGACGGCGAGCGGCATCCCGGTGACGGCCTCGAAGGCGGCCAGCGGGGTCAGCACCACTACGGCCAGGCAGACCGGCGCCAGCACCCCGTCGCGCACCCCCTGGACGCCGACGGCGGCCGCGGCGGTCACGGTCAGCCCGGTGAGCAGGGCGATCAGCCCGGTGCCGAGTGCCGTGGTGGCGGCCGAGCGGGCGGCCAGCCCGGTCAGCGCGGCGTCGGCGGTGCGGACGGCGGCCAGCCGGCCGGGCAGGGCGCCGGCCACGGTGAGCTCGGCGGTGCCGGTGAAGGCGTCCACCACGGCGGTGGCCAGGCGCCCGCGCGCCGGGGCCTGGCGCCGTTCGGCACCGGCCGACCAGCGGGCGGCCAGGGCGGGCACCAGCACGCCCGCGAGCAGCAGCCCGAGGCCGAGCACCAGCCCGGCGGCGGGCAGGAAGGCGGTCATCGCCACCGTCGAGGCCAGCGCGACCAGGCCGGCCACCGCGGCCGGCAGCCGCCAGCGCAGGTAGTGGTCCTGGATCGCGTCCACGTCGGCGACCAGCCGGGAGAGCAGGTCGCCGCGCCGGAAGGCGGGCAGTCCGGCCGGGGCGAGCGCGCTCAGCCGCCGGTAGACGGCGGCCCGCAGGGTGCCGAGGGTGCGCAGCACCGCGTCGTGCGAGACCAGCCGCTCGGCGTAGCGGAAGACGCTGCGGCCGATGCCGAAGGCCCGTACCGAGGTGACGGCCATCATCAGGTAGAGCACCGGCGGCATCTCGGAGGCCCGGGAGATCAGGTAGCCGGAGGTGGCCATCAGGGCGACGGCGCAGCCGAGGGCGAGCGCGCCGAGCAGGATCGAGAGCGCCAGCCGGGGGGTGGTGCCGCCCTCGGGGCCGGTCTCCTCGGCGACGGCGGGGGCGGGGGTCGGCTTCCCGCTGTGCTTCCCGCCGCGGTGACCGCCGTGCTTCCCGTCGTAGTGACCGCCGCGGTGACCGCCGTCCGTGAGCGGGGCGGGCGGGGCGGCGGGCCCCGCCAGCCGTACTCGCCGGTCGGCGGCGGCCAGCAGGGCCGGCCGGTGCGCGACCACCAGCACGGTGCGCGCCGGATCGGCGGCCAGTGCCCGGACGGTGTCCACGACGGCCGCCTCGGAGGCGCCGTCCAGGTTGGCGGTCGGCTCGTCCAGCAGCACCAGCGGCCGGTCGTCGGCGAGCAGCACCCGGGCGAGGGCGAGGCGCTGGCGCTGCCCGGCGGAGAGCCCGGCGCCGTCCTCCCCCAGGACGGCCGCCAGGTCGGTCACGAAGTCGAGCGCGTGCGCGGACCGCAGCGCCGTCCACAGCTGCTCGTCGGTGGCCTGCGGCCGGTAGAGCCGCAGGTTCTCGGCGACCGTCCCGGCGAACAGGTGCGGGTGCTGCGGCACCCAGGCGATCTGCCGCCGCCAGCTCTGCGGGTCCAGCTCGGCCAGGTCGTGGACGCGGCCGTCGGCGGCGGTGATCCGGACGGTGCCGGAGTCCGGGGCGGTGAGGCCGAGCAGGACGGCCAGCAGGGTGGACTTGCCGGCGCCGCTGGGGCCGGTGAGCGCCGTGCTGGAGCCCGGGCTCAGGGTCAGCCCGGCGCCGTCCAGGGCGGGCTCGGTGCGCCCGGGGTGCCGGACGACCAGGCCGTCGGCGGCGATCTCGGCACCCGCGAGGTCCGGCGCCGGGGTGGTGCCGGCGGCGGGCAGCGGGGTCTCCAGCACCCGGAACAGCTCGTCGGCGGCGGTCAGCCCCTCGACGCTGGAGTGGTAGAGCGCGCCGACCTGGCGGATCGGGAAGTACACCTCGGGGGCGAGCACAAGGATCAGCAGCCCGGTCTCCAGGTCGAGCGTGCCGTCCACCAGCCGGAAGCCGACGGTGACGGCGACCAGCGCGACGGACAGGGTGGAGAGCAGTTCCAGGGTGAAGGAGGAGACGAAGGCGATCCGCAGGGTGCGCAGGGTGGCGCGGCGGTAGTCGGCGGTGATCCGGGCGATGGTGGCGGCCTGGGTGCGGGCCCGGTTGAACACCTTGAGGGTGGGCAGCCCGGCGACCACGTCGAGGAAGTGGTGGGAGAGCCGGGCCAGGGTGTTCCACTGCCGGTCCATCCGGGACTGGGTGGCCATCCCGATCAGCACCATGAACAGCGGGATCAGCGGCAGCGTTCCGGCGATGATCGCGGCCGAGGTGAAGTCGGCGCCGACGATCCGCAGCAGCACGATCACCGGGACGACCACGGCCAGCGCCAGCTGCGGCAGGTAGCGGGCGAAGTAGTCGTCCAGCGCGTCGATGCCGCGGGTGGCGAGGGTGGTGAGTTCGCCGGTGCGCCGGCCCGCCAGGTAGGACGGGCCGAGCGCGGTGGCGTGGTCGAGCAGCCGGCGCCGCAGGGTGGACTTCACCCGGGCGACGGACCGGTGCGCGGTGAGCTCGGTGAGCCAGCCGACCAGCCCGCGCCCGACCGCCGTCAGGGCGAGCAGCAGCAGCGGCGTGGTCAGCTCGCCGAGCGTCGCCCCGCGCTGGAAGGCGCGGACGACGATCTCGGCGATCAGACTCGCCTGGGCGACCACCAGGGCCGCGCCGACCGCGCCGAGCAGCACGGATCCGACGAGGAAGGCCCTGGTGGTGCGGGCGTACCCGAGGAGTCGGGGGTCGACCGGCTTCATGGCGTCAGGCCTGGTCGAGCGGGGCGGCCGGGTTGTGCCCGGGGATGTGCTGGACGCCGATCCGCTTGCGGAACACCCAGTACGTCCAGCCCTGGTAGAGCAGCACCAGCGGGGTGAAGATCGCCGCCACGACGGTCATCACCTTCAGCGTGTAGGGCGAGGACGCGGCGTTGCCGACGGTCAGGCTCCAGTCCGGGTTCAGGGTGGAGGGCATGACGTCCGGGAAGAGCGCCAGGAAGAGCATCCCGACCGCGGCCACGATGGTCGCCCCGGAGAGGCTGAACGCCCAGCCCTCGCGGCCGAGCTGGTTGGCCGCCAGGGCGCCGAGCAGGGCGACCACCGCGACGATCATCGCGGCGAGGCTGCGGCCGTTGCCGTGGTCGGCCTGGGTCCAGATCAGGAAGGTCAGCGCCAGCACGGCGGTCACCAGACCGGACAGCAGGGCGGCCCTGCGGGCCCGCTCGCGGATCTCGCCGACCGTCTTGAGCGCGGCGAACACCGAGCCGTGCAGGGTGAACAGGGCGAGCGTCACCAGGCCGCCGAGCAGCGCGTACGGGTTCAGCAGGTCCCAGAGGGTGCCGATGTAGTTCTTCTGCGCGTCGATGTCCACGCCGCGCACGATGTTGGCGAAGGCCACGCCCCAGAGGAAGGCCGGGAGGAGGGAGGTCCAGAAGATGGCCTCCTCCCAGTTCCGCTGCCAGCGGGCGCCGTCGCGCTTGGCCCGGTACTCGAAGGCCACCCCGCGGACGATCAGGCAGACCAGGATGACCAGCAGCGGGATGTAGAAGCCGCTGAAGAGCGTCGCGTACCAGTCCGGGAAGGCCGCGAAGGTGGCGCCGCCGGCGGTCAGCAGCCAGACCTCGTTGCCGTCCCAGACCGGGCCGATGGTGTTGATCAGCACCCGCCGTTCGGCGGTGTTGCGGGCCAGCAGCTTGGTCAGCACGCCGATCCCGAAGTCGAAGCCCTCCAGGAAGAAGTAGCCGATCCACAGGACCGCGATCAGCACGAACCAGACGTCGTGGAGTTGCATGTCAGATCCTCAGTTCCCCGGTGTCCCGGCGCCTCAGTAGGCGAAGGCGAGCGGCTTGTCGGCGTCCTCGTCCGAGGACGGTCCGCGCAGCGACGGGTCCTTGGTGGGCGGCTGCTCGGTCACCACCGGGCCGGCCTTGGCGTACTTGACCAGCAGCCGGACCTCGATGACCGCGAGGATCGCGTACAGCGCGGTGAAGGTGGCCAGCGCCCCGATCTGGGTGCCGACGCCGACATTGGGGGAGACGGCGCTGGCCGTGGTCATCAGGCCGAAGACGGCCCAGGGCTGACGGCCCATCTCGGTGAAGATCCAGCCGAAGCTGTTGGCGATCAGCGGGAAGCCCATGGTCAGGATGCCGATCCGCCAGCTCCACTTGGTCAGCAGCGGCCCCAGCTCGCGCTTGGGGGTGAGCATCAGCCGGGGCACCTCGGTCTCGCCGGTGCGGAACTCGGGGCGCAGGAAGAGCTTCCTCCGGGTGGTCCACAGGCCGATCAGGCCGGCCAGGAAGGAGGTCATCCCGAAGCCGATCATGAGGCGGAAGCCCCAGTAGGTGACGAAGATGCTCGGGATGTAGTCCTTGGGGTCGCCGCCGTGCTGGGCGGCCTCGGCGGCGGCGGTGTCGTTGATGCCGGGGACGGAGGAGCTGAAGTCGCTGTGGGCGAGGAAGGAGAGTATTCCGGGGATCTCCAGGGCGACCGAGTTGTGGCCCTTGCTGACGTCGCCGACCGCGAAGACCGAGAACGGGGCCGGCGCCTGGGTCTCCCACAGCGCCTCGGCGGCGGCCATCTTCATCGGCTGCTGCTCGAACATGACCTTGCCCAGGGTGTCGCCGCTGAGCGCGGTGCCGGCGCCGAAGACCACCGCGAGCACCAGGCCGAGCCGCAGCGAGGTCCGCATCGCGGCGGTCTTCTTCGGGTCGGCGGTCTCCGGCTTGCGCTTGGCCTTCCAGAGGTGGAAGGAGGCGATGCCGACGACGAAGGCCGCACCGGTGAGGAAGGCGGCGGTCAGGGTGTGGAAGACGACCACGAGGGTGGTGTTCTGGAACAGCACCCGGACGACGTCGGTCAGTTGGGCCTTGCCGGTGACCGGGTCGATCGCGTAGCCGACCGGGTGCTGCATCCAGGAGTTGGCGGCCAGGATGAAGTAGGCGGAGAGCACGGTGCCCAGGGCCACCATCCACATGCAGGCACAGTGGATCTTCCTCGGCAGCTTGTCCCAGCCGAAGATCCACAGGCCGATGAAGGTGGACTCGAAGAAGAAGGCGATCAGCGCCTCCATCGCGAGCGGGGCGCCGAAGACGTCACCGACGAAGCGGGAGTAGTCGGACCAGTTCATGCCGAACTGGAATTCCTGGACGATTCCCGTGACCACGCCCATCGCGATGTTGATGAGGAAGAGCTTTCCCCAGAACTTGGTGGCGTGGAAGTACTTCTCCTTGTCCGTCCGCACCCAGGCGGTCTCCAGACCGGCCACGATCGCGGCCAGGCTGATCGTGAGCGGGACGAAGAGGAAGTGGTAGACGGTGGTGATGCCGAATTGCCATCGCGCGATGGTCTCGTGAGCGATTGCCAGTTCCACGTCGCCCTCTCTCCCAACCTGCCCGCGTGACGACGGGCATCTTCCGGACAAACTTCATCTATAGCCGTAGACCGTTGCTCAACTACGCAAGCTTGTCCGCTTGTGAACGTGAACACGTTCACAAGGAGCAGTATCCACCATCCTTACGGGGGAACTGCAGGTGGGGTGGGATTGACAGCCCGGTGCGCTGCGCCGCGGCCCGCGGTGCGGTCCGCACAGTCTGCGGACCCACCGCGGGCCGCGGCAACGAACGACGGGGCGGACGGCCGGACCGTGTTGGCCGAACCGGCGCTTGACAGGCCCGCGGCCCGGTCGCCCCGGCCGGATCCGCGTGCTACCGGCGCCTGGCTACGCGCGGCCGAGCAGCTCGGTCCCCGGGGCGGAGTCGGCGCGGGCCGTGAAGAACCCGGTGAAACCGGCGAGGAACTCCTCCCGGGTGATCCGCCCGTCCCCGTCGGCGTCCAGCCGGCGGAAACCGTGCGACAACTCCGCCGGGTGCACCCGCGACCCGCCGAACACCGTGCGGTACTCGTCGAACTCCAGGAAACCGCTGCCGTCGGTGTCCGCCGCCGTGAACACCGCCCGCAGCGCGGGCAGCAGCCCCCGCTCCAGGTAGGCCTCGTCCCGGTCCAGGCCGGACAGGGTGGCCGCGACGAACTCGTCCCGGTCGACCCTCCCGTCCCCGTCGGCGTCCATCACCGCGCGCAGCTGCTCCCACCAGCTGTCGAAGGCCTCGTACACCCGGGCCTCGCCGGCCTCGTCCAGCTCCAGCTGCCAGCACACGTTGTGCGCCATCGCCCGCAGGTCGTGCACGGTGATGAAGCCGTCGCCGGTCTGGTCCAGCACCTCGCGGAAGAAGCGGTCCAGCCGGGGCCCGCGGCCGTCCCGGTGCGGGTGGCGGCGCTTCGGCGGCCGGGACGGCTCCGGCGAGCGGTAGCGCAACCGGTCCGGGAGGAGGGGGACGACGGCGCCGGCGCCGCGGTGCAGCACCGCGGACAGGAGCGCGGCCCGCCGGGTACGGACCACCCCGAACCGCTCCCGCACCGCCGGCGGCAGGTCCGCCACCGTCAGCTCGCGGATCACCCGGGCGACCACCAGCCGCGCCACCCGCCACCCCGCGTCACCGAGGAACCGGAGCCGGCGCGGCCGGGGCGCCTCCCGCAGCAGATCGTCCAGCAGGTGGCGCGCCGCCTCGGTGAACTCCAGCCGCTCCCGCGCGTACCGGGCGAAGTAGGCCGGCAACTCCCCCACGGTTTCCGGGATCTCGCCCTTCGGGAGGCCGAAGGCGGCGACCGCCTCCCGGAACTCCGCGTACGCCTGCGCCATCTCCTGCGCGTCGTACGGGTCCCCGCCCAGCCGGCGCATCGCGACCACGCCCTCGAAGAGCGTCAACAGCACCCACGCCCTGGTCGCCGCGTCCCCGGCGTCGTACGGCCGCCCGTCCGGCCCCGTCCCCCGGATCCGCTTGTGCGCCCGCTCCAGCCGGGCGACCTCCCGGTGCAGCGACTGCGCGTCCTGGTAGAACAGCCGCCGCCCGCTGCCCAGCGTGTGCTCCACCCGCCGCCACGGGTGCGCCCGGTACGTCGAGTGCTCCGCCATCCCCGCCGACACCACCGGGTCCGCCGCCTGCAGCACCAGCAGCCGCCACGCGACCAGCAGGATCCGCCACTCCGAAAGGTCCCGCTTGAACGACGCGGACCGCTCAGCCACGAGCACGCTCATGGACACACCCCACTTCCCGTCCAGTGTGATCAGCCCGCGCGAGTCCGCACGGGCAACGGCTGGACGGTCGCACACGGCCGAGGGGCCGGCCGGATGAACGCGATTGATTCACTCGATCGAGGAGTTTCGGGGCCGGAACGCCGGAACCGCAGGACGGGCCGGGGCCTGTCCTGCGGTTCCGGGGTGGTCGCGCCGTCCTCCCGAGCGGGCGCGACCGGGGTGGGTCAGGAGGTGGGGCGGGTGGCCGGCTTGCGGCGGGAGACGTAGAGGGCCGCGGCGCCGAGGCTGATCGCGAGGCCGGCACCCAGGGCGAGGTACGGGGTGGCCGGGTTGGAGCCGGTCTCGGCGAGTTCGGTGGTCGAGCCGGTGGTGGCCCGGCTGGTCGACGTGGTCGAGGTGCTCGACGTGGTCGAGGCGGTCGACCTGCCGGTGGTGCTGGTCTTGGCCGTGGTGGTGGTGTTGGAGACCGGGGTGACCGCCGCGGGCTGCTCCGCCGGCTTCTCGGCGGGCTTCTCGGCCGGCTTCTCGACCGGCTTCTCGGCGGCCGCCCTCGCTTCGGCGAGGGCCTGGTCCGCGGCGGCCTTGGCGGCGGCCGCGGCCTTGGTGGCCTGGTCCGCCGTGTGGATCCGCCGGAACGCCTCGACCCGGGCGTCGTCCAGGGCGTTCCCGGCGGCGGTCACGGCGGCCTTGGCCTTCGCGTCCGCGGCGATGGCGGCGTTGGCGGCGTCGATCGCCTTGAGCATCCGCTCCCTGGCCTTGGGCAGGTCCTCCTCCTTGGCGGAGCCGTACGCCAAGGAGGCCTCCTCGGCCTCCTTGTTGGCGGCGTCCTTGGCCGCGGCGGCCTTCACCGCGGCGGCCTTGGCCTCCTGGTACTTGCCCTGGTAGGGCTGCGAGTCGTTGAGGAAGGCGGAGGCCTCGGCCCGCACCGTGGCCTCGTTGGCGACGGCCGCCGTCCAGGCCTTGGCGGCGTCGGCGGCGGCCCGCTCCAGTTCGGCGATCGAGCCGTTGTCGCTCCGGGTCTGGGCCGCGGAGGCCGACTCCGCGAAGGCGGGTGCCGCGGAGAGCACCACGGCGGGCGAGACGACGGCGGCGACGAGGGCGGCCGAGACCAGCGAACGGCGGAGTTTCACAATGACCCCTTTCGGGCCTGCAGGAAAGCAAAAGCCTCGACCGGAAGGGTTTCCGACGGCCGGGCAGCACCGATCATAGGCATACGCATTCTTGACGCTCCATGCCGGATTCCGGCAATGACCGGGCACCGTGTCTTCCTGGTTCGCCGGGGAATTGACGAGTCGACAAAGTCGGGGCCGGTCCGCTGCGCAAAGGCCGGAATTCCCGACATTCGGGCGAACCCACAGGAAATCCGGTCAGTGCTGGCAGGGCAGTTCGACGCGGAAGGTGGCGCCCTCGCCCGGGGCGGTGCGCAGGGTGAGGGTGCCGCCGTGGGCGCGGGTGAGGGCGGTCGCGATGGCGAGGCCGAGGCCGGCGCCGCCGCCGTTGTCGCGGCTGCGGGAGGGGTCGACCCGGAAGAAGCGGTCGAAGACCCGCTGGGCCTGCTCCTCGGTGAGGCCCGGGCCGGAGTCGGCGACCTCCAGCAGGCAGACGCCACCGGGGTCGGTGCCCACCCCGATCCGGACCGGGGTGCCGGGCGGGGTGTGCTTGACCGCGTTGCCGACCAGGTTGGTGACCACCTGCCGCAGCCGGGCCTCGTCGCCGATGACGGGCGCGGCACCGGGCGCGCCGGTGCCGGCCGGGCCGGTGAGCGCGACCGGTCGGCTCGGGTCGAGGGCGGTGAGGTCGTGCAGCGCGTCGGCGGCGAGGGTGCGCAGGTCCATCGGGGCGAGGTCGAGCGGGCGTTCCTCGTCCAGCCGGGCGAGCACCAGCAGGTCCTCGACCAGGGCGCCCATCCGGTCGGCCTCGCTCTCGATCCGGGTCATGGTCCGCTTGACGTCGGCCTCGGCGGGCAGCGCGCCCATCCGGTACAGCTCGGCGAAGCCGCGGATCCCGGCCAGCGGGGTGCGCAGCTCGTGCGAGGCGTCGGCGACGAAGCGCCGCATCCGGGCCTCGGACTCGGCGCGGGCCGCGAAGGCCGCCTCGATCTGGGTGAGCATCCCGTTGAGCGCGACCGACAGCCGGCCGACCTCGGTGCCCGGGGAGAGTTCCGGCATCCGGTGCGACAGCTCGCCGGCCGCGATCCGCTCGGCGCCCTCCTCGATCCGGCGCAGCGGCCGCAGCCCGGCCCGTACGGCGAAGAGGCCGAGCGCGGCGATCACCACCAGGACGCCGCCGCCGATGGCCTGGAAGGAGGTGCGCAGCTTGCCGAGCGTGGCGTCGATGTCCTCGCGGGAGACCGCCACCATGACGTGGGTCGGGGTGACCGCCGGCGAGGCGTACGCGCTGGGGTTGGCGGCCTGCCCGCGGGGGGTCTGGAGCGGCAGCACCAGGACCCGCCAGCGGTGCTGGCCGCGCTGGTCGGGCAGGTCGAAGGGGACGTCGGGGGCGGTACGGGTCGGGTCCAGTCCCTCCAGCTGGGGCGCCGGGTCGCTGTCCGAGACGGGCTGGCGCATCAGCGCCTGGACCTTGCCGTCCGAGGAGAGGTACTGCACCAGGTACTGGCTGGGCAGGCTGACCCGCCGGCCGGCGACGGCGGGCCGGCCTGCGGTCTGCGCGGTCAGCTGGCCCGGGGGCTTGCGGGAGAGCGGCGGCCCGTAGCGCTGGAGCTGTTCGTCCAGCTGCTGCACCAGCTGGCTCCGGACGGTGCCGAGCACGAAGGTGTCGCTGACCGCGAGCCCGGTGGTGACCAGGGCGAGCACGAGCACCAGCAGCCGGGCGCGCAGCGACATCCGGGCGGAGAAGCGGGCGAGCACGAGCGGACCCGGTCAGCCCTGCGGGGGGCGGCGCAGGGCGTAGCCGATGCCGCGCACGGTGTGGATCAGCTTGGGGCCGTGCGCCGGGCCGGAGTCGAGCTTGCGGCGCAGGTAGGAGATGTACGACTCGACGATGGAGAGGTCCCCGCCGAAGTCGTAGGCCCAGACGTGGTCGAGGATCTGCGACTTGGAGACCACCCGGCCGACGTTGGCCATCAGGTAGTGCAGCAGCTTGAACTCGGTCGGGGAGAGCGAGACCGGGGTGCCGCCCCGGGTGACCTCGTGGGCGACCGGGTCGAGGCTGAGGTCGGCGACGATCAGCCGGCCGTCCTCGGCGGGCCCGCCGGCCCGGCGCAGGATGGCGCGGATCCGGGCGATCAGCTCCTCCAGGCTGAACGGCTTGGTGACGTAGTCGTCCGCCCCGGCGGCCAGGCCCTGCACCTTGTCGCCGACGCCGTCCTTGGCGGTGAGGAAGAGCACCGGCAGGTGGTCGCCGGGGTGCCCGTGGGCCGGGCCGGCTATCTGTCCGCGGCTGGTGCGCTCGCGCAGCTTCTCGACGACGGTGAAGCCGTCGAGGTCGGGGAGCATCACGTCGAGCACGACCAGGTCCGGACGCTCGGCGGCGACCAGTTCGAGCGCCTCGGTCCCGCTGGCAGCGGAGGCGACGCGGAAGCCGGAGAAGCGCAGCGAGGCGGAGAGCAGCTCGCGGATGTTGGGTTCGTCGTCCACGACGAGCAGGAACGCTTCGCCCTGGCCCCCGGCCACCGTGGAGCCGCCTGGTGTGGTGACAGTGCCTTGCACGGGGCTTTCGCCTCCCGGTCGGACGATGACGTTCAGCATGAGGCTAGCCCCCGGAGGCTATGCGGCATGGATGAATGTTGGATTAACACCTTATCGGTCGGTTTTTGGACGATCGGCGCACAGGGGTGGGCTCGATGGTGTGCGCACGGGCGTGGACACGACGGACGCGCGCCGGACGGGGGCCCCGCCCGCCCGGCGCGAGGCGCCTCACACCCGCGCACGGCTCCGGATCGGCCGCCCCTGTGTCCACGGCCGGAGCCTCTCCGGGTGGCGCACCCGCCGGACGCGGGTGATCAGGCTCCCGGCGCGGCCGGGGCCTGCGCGGTCCGGATCCGGCGGTGGGCGGAGGCGGCCAGTCGGCGGCAGGCGGCCGGGCTGCGGCCGACGATCGCGGCCACTTCGACGAAGGGGTGGCCGAAGACGTCGTGCAGGACGAAGGCGACCCGTTCGGCCGGGGTCACGGCCTCCAGGGCCACCAGGAAGGCCGTGCTCACCGTCCCGTCCGGGGTGATCCGGTCGGCCGGGTCGGCCGCGGGGGCCGCCGGGTCGGCCGCGGGGTCGGCCGCGGGGTCCGTCCACTCCCGGCGCGCGGGCAGCGGCCCGGGGATCCACCCGCCGACGTGGCGCTCCCGCCGCACCCGGACCGAGCCGAGCCGGTTGAGGCAGATCCTGCTGGCCACCGTGGTCAGCCAGCCGCCGGACGAGACGATCGCCTCCCGCTCCCGCCGGGGCAGCGCGTACCAGCGGGCGTACGTCTCCTGCACCACGTCCTCGGCGTCGGCCGGCGAACCGAGCAGCCGGTACGCCAGGTCGATCAGCCGGCGCCGCTCGCCCATGATCGCGCCCGGGCCCGGCTCGGTCGTGGTGCCGCCCCCTGCTTCCCGCACCGTGTCCCCACCCCTTCGACTCGACGGCTCTCCGCTCCTCCTATGACAGCGCGGCGGCCCGGGATGTGACGCCTTCCCGCTCATGTCACATTTCGAGCGACTGTTCTGTCCTGTCCGTCGTACCTGTGCAACGGAACGGAGAACCTGATGACCGACTTCCAGGCGATCGCCGACCGCGTCGAGATCACGGCCCTGCAGGCCGAGTTCACCGACGCGGTGATGATGCGCGACCGCGCCCGCCTCGCCGCGCTGTTCACCCCCGACGGCGTGCTGCGGATGCCCGACGTCCCCATCGAGCTGACCGGCCCGGAGCAGATCCGGGCCGGCGGCGAGAAGCTCCAGGAGCAGTGGGACTTCTTCATCCAGAACACCCACCCGGGGGCGGTCGTGATCGACGGCGACACCGCGACCGGCCGCGCCCACATGTACGAGCTCGCGCGCCTCAAGGACGGCCGGCAGGGGATCAACCACGCGATCTACCACGACCGGTACCGGCGCACGGCGGACGGCTGGCGGTTCACCGAGCGGGTCTACGAGACCCGGTACCTGGACACCAGCCCGCTGCCCGGCTCGGCACCGGACCCGGCCCGGCCGGCCCCGTGGACCGGCCCGACGGACGCCGGCCGCTGAGGCCGCGGAATCCCCTCGTTTTCCCTCCTGCTATGATTTGCAGCGAGGCGAAGGCAAGGCTTTCGAGCAATTGCCCGGCCCGATCATTTCGGTGGTCATAGCGAGAGGGAAACGCCCGGCTCCATTCCGAACCCGGAAGCTAAGCCTTTCAGCGCCGATGGTACTGCAGGGGGGACCCTGTGGGAGAGTAGGACGCCGCCGAATTCTTCTTACGGCCCCTGCCGTGTCCGACAGTGACACGGCAGGGGCTTTTTTCATTTCCCCTGGCGCTTCCCCTGCCGCCCCCCCACCGTTTCTCCCGCCATTCCCCCCGCCGTTTCGCCGCCCGCGGTTCCGGTGCTGCGGCGCGCCCTCCGGCGCATCCAGCATGTGAGATGCGGAGTCCCGGAAGAGCCGCTTTGCGGGTATCTGAGAGGATGGCGAACATCGAAACGGACTTGCGTCTCGCTACCTGAGACTGCAATATCATGCTATGGACAACACTAGCGGCGTCGGCGTTCTCGACAAGGCCGCTCTGGTGCTCAGCGCACTGGAGTCGGGCCCCGCCACGCTGGCGGGGCTGGTCGCCGCCACCGGTCTGGCGCGCCCCACCGCCCACAGACTCGCCGTCGCACTCGAACACCACCGCCTGGTCACCCGGGACATGCAGGGCCGCTTCATCCTCGGCCCCCGCCTGTCCGAACTCTCCGCCGCCGCCGGCGAGGACCGACTGCTCGCCACCGCGGGCCCCGTCCTCACCCACCTGCGCGACGTCACCGGGGAAAGCGCGCAGCTCTACCGCCGCCAAGGCGAAATGCGCATCTGCGTCGCCGCCGCCGAACGACTCTCCGGCCTGCGCGACACCGTCCCCGTCGGCAGCACCCTGCCGATGAAGGCCGGCTCCGCCGCCCAGGTCCTCCTGGCCTGGGAAGAGCCCGAGCGCCTCCACCGAGGCCTCCAGGGCGCCCGCTTCACCGCCACCGCGCTCAGCGGCGTCCGCCGCCGCGGCTGGGCCCAGTCCATCGGGGAGCGGGAGCCGGGCGTCGCGTCCGTCTCCGCCCCCGTCCGCGGGCCGTCCAACCGCGTGGTGGCCGCCGTCTCCGTCTCCGGCCCCATCGAGCGCCTGACCCGCCACCCGGGCCGGCTGCACGCCCAGGCCATCATCGAAGCCGCCAACCGGCTCACCGAGGCCCTGCGCCGCAGCTGACGGAATCCGGCCGACGGACACGACGGCCGACGGACACGAAAGAACGGGCCGCGCCCGAGGAAGAGACCTCCTCGGGCGCGGCCCGTTCCGTCGTTCCGGCCGTCCGTCCCCGTCCAGGGTTCGAGTCCTGCGGTTCGGGTCCTACGGTTCGAGTCCTACGGTTCGAGTCCTACGGTTCGAGCCGGTGCGGGCCCCGGAAGAGGAATGTCGCCTCACGGATCGACGGCAGGCCCAGCGCCAGCATGAGCAGCCGGCCGAGCCCCAGACCGAACCCGCCGTGCGGCGGCGTGCCGTAGCGGAAGCAGTCGAGGTATCCGGAGAGCGGCCCGGTGTCCATGCCCTTCTCCCGGGCCTGGGCGACGAGACGGTCGTACCGGTGCTCGCGCTGGGCGCCGGTGGTGATCTCCACGCCGTTCCACAGCAGGTCGAAGGACTCGGTGACGGTCGGGTCGTCCTCGGGCCGCAGGTGGTAGAACGGCCGTACGGCGGCCGGGAACCGCGTGACGAAGACGAACTCGTGCCCGGTCTCCTCGGCGATCAGGGCGCACAGCGCGCGCTCGCCCTCGGGGTCGAGGTCCTCCTTGGCGCCCTCCCGGTCCCAGCCGGTGGCGCGGAGCCGGGCCAGTGCCTCGGCCATCGTGATCCGGGGGAACGGCAGCCCGGGGACCGTGACCGCGGTGCCGAAGTGCTCGGCGATCGCCGCACCGTGGTGTTCGGCCACGGCCGCCAGGACGCGGTGCAGCATCCGCTCCTCGAAGGCCATCACGTCCTCGACCCCGTCGATCCAGGCGATCTCGACGTCGACCCCGGTGAACTCGGTGGCGTGCCGGGAGGTGAAGGACGGCTCGGCCCGGAACACCGGCCCGATCTCGAAGACCCGGTCGATGCCGCCGGCGATGGCCATCTGCTTGTAGAACTGCGGGGACTGGGCGAGGTAGGCGGTGCGGCCGAAGTAGCCGACCTCGAACACCTCGGCGCCCGACTCGGAGGCCGTCCCCATCAGCTTCGGCGTGTGCAGCTCGGTGAAGCCCTCCTCGGCCGCCACCTCGCGCATCGCCCGCTCGACGGTCGTCTGGACGTCGAAGACCAGGTGCTGGGAGGGGCGCCGGATGTCGAGGAAGCGCCAGTCCAGGCGCTGGTCGATACCGGTCTTCTCGTCGATCGGCAGCTTCGGCTCGGCCGGTGAGACCACCTCCACCCGGGACGGGACGATCTCCAGCCCGCCGAGCTTGACCTGCGGGTTGGCGACGACCTTTCCGGTGATCTTCACGGCGGACTCGACCGTCACGCCCTCGAAGGCGGCCTCGACGGCGTCGCCCTCCCCACCGCGGAGGTGGGTGACCTGCACGAGACCGGTGTGGTCCCGGACCAGCACGAACTGGATGCGCCGCTGGAGTCGGAGCGTGTTCACCCACCCGTAGACGGTGACCGTCTCTCCGAGGTGCGCGTGGAGCTCTACGACAAGGGTGCGCGTCATGACAGGGGACCCCCTGGGGTGCGGGCGCGTTGGTCGCGCCACGTCGACGGGCGGTAAACGGCCGCCCAGGGCGCGTTCACCGTAGAGGATCAAGCCCGCGGGAGTCGCCCGGTTTTCCGCCGTGTCCGGGCGGGCGGACAGCGCCCGGCGGCCCCTCGCGAGGCGCAAGGGGCCACCGGAACGATTCGGTTGTGACCGGCTCGGTTGTGTCCGGCTCGGTTGTGACCGGCTCGGTTGTGTCCGGCTCGGCTGTGTCCGGCTCGGCTGTGCCCGGCCGAATGCCGCGGGGCCGCCGGTGCGGCCGCGGGGCCGTCAGTGCAGCCGCGACTGCCAGTCGGCGGGGACCTTGCCGGCCGGGCCCGGGGTGGGCTGGTCGGCCGGGTGGGCGGTGGGCGGTGCCAGCGGCGGGCCCTCGTAGTACGCGCCGGTCTCCAGGTTCCAGAACCAGTCCTCGCCGGGCTCGAAGCTGACCAGGAACGGGTGGCCGGCCCCGCGGGCGTGCTTCGTCGCGTGCTGGGCCGGGGAGGAGTCGCAGCAGCCGATGTGGCCGCAGGCCGCGCAGCGCCGCAGGTGGAACCACCACCCGCCGCCGGCCAGGCACTCCGCGCAGCCCTCGCCGCTGGGCACCGCGGTGGGGTCGATCCCCGGGATCGGCTCGCCGGTCATACCTGCCTCCTCGGCTGGGCGGTCCGTCCCCACCAGCCTGGCCCGGTCGCGGTGGTGCTGCCAGTCCGGTGGGCGGCCGCGGTGGTGCTGCCGGTCCGGGGGAGGCGGCGGTGCGGGGGAGGCGGCGGTGCGGGTCGGCCGCCGTCCGGACGACCGCGGGCCGGCTTCGTCCTACGCTGGCTGGAGGGGATCTCGGGGACCCGCCGGCCACTACCCCACGGAGTCGCCATGGCCACCACGAAATGGTTCTTCGAACCCAGCCACACCGGTGCGGAGTTCCGCGCGAGACACATGATGGTCACCTACGTGCGCGGCCAGCTGAAGAACGTGCACGGCTTCCTGGAGGTCGACCCGGACGCTCCGGAGCAGGCCAGGGTCGAGGCGACCATCGACGCGACCCAGGTGTACACCGGTTCGCCCGAGCGGGACGCGCATCTGCGCAGCGCCGACTTCTTCGACGTCGAGCACCACCCGACCTGGAGCTTCGTCGGATCACAGGTCCACCAGGTGAGCGCGAGCGGCTTCGAGGTCACGGGCCGGCTCACCATCCGCGGCGTGACCCGCCCGGTCACCTTCGACGTGACCTACCTCGGGCAGTGGGACACCCCGTGGTGGGAGGACGGGCGCGACCTGGGCCCCCGGCGGCGCGCCGGATTCACCGCCAGCACCCGGATCAACCGCCAGGACTTCGGCGTGAGCTGGAACGACGTGGTGGACCGGGGCGGCACGGTGGTCGGCAACCTGGTCGACGTCGAGGTCGACGTCGAAGCGGTCCTGGAGAGCGCTCCCGGGACCGGAGACGCCGCCCCCGGGACCGGAGGTGCCGCCGCCTGACCGGACGCCCGCAACCTTTCGGCCCGCCCACCGCATCACAGTGAGTGCAGGACCACGGGAGGGGGCGGCGGCGCACACGGATCGGTCCGCATTGCGTACGGACCACCCAATTCCCCCGCATTCATTCAGTGCGTACACGACCCGCCCTGCCGGAGCCAGTCCCCCGCCTGTTGCACAGCCGTGACAACCGGGCCCGAAAAACCGTTCGGCCGGTGACTTTCACCGGTTAGCATTCCGGAATGGATTCGAACCACCCCCCGATATGGAGTTCCGCCGAGGACGCGGCCCCCCAGCCGCCCCGCAAGGCGCCGCTCCGGCTGGCCCGCTTCGGTGCGACCTTCCTGGGGGTGAGTGTGGTGTCCGGCGTGCTGCTGGCCGGCCTCGCCCTGCCCGTCGCCGGCGGCATCGGGCTGGCGGCCAAGAACACGGCGGAGGGGTTCGAGGACGTCCCCTCCGACTTCAAGACCCCGCCGCTCACCCAGGCCACCCAGATCTTCGACGCCAAGGGCGGGCTGATCGCCAAGGTCTACGAGCGCGATCGCACCGTCATCACCGCCGAGCAGATGTCGCCGTTCATGCGGCAGGCCCAGGTCGACATCGAGGACGCCCGCTTCTACGAGCACGGCGCCGTCGACCTCAAGGGCGTGCTGCGCGCCATCAGCAAGAACGCGGAGAGCGGCACCGCCTCCCAGGGCGCCTCCACGCTGACCCAGCAGTACGTGAAGAACGTCAACGTGGAACAGGCCGGCGACGACCGGGACGCCGTTCTGGAGGCCCAGCGCAAGACCCTGGGCCGCAAGATCCAGGAGCTCAAGGTCGCCATCAAGCTGGAGGAGGAGGTGCCGAAGGAGCAGATCCTCACCAACTACCTCAACATCACGTACTACGGGAACGGCGCCTACGGTGTGGAGGCCGCCTCCCAGCGCTACTTCAGCAAGAGCAACAAGGACCTGACCGTCGCCGAGGCGGCCACGCTCGCCGGGCTGGTGCAGAACCCGTCCCAGTACGACCCGAAGCTGCACCCGCAGGCCGCGCAGAACCGCCGCGACACCGTCATCGACAAGATGCTGGAGAACAAGCACCTCACCGCCGAGCAGGCGAAGGAGGCGAAGGCCACCCCGCTGGGCCTCAACTTCAAGGCCCCGCAGAACGGTTGCATCACCGCCCAGGCCGGGATGGGCTTCTTCTGCGACTACGTGCGCCATGTGGTCAAGCAGGACCCGGTCTTCGGCAAGAGCGCCGACGAGCGCAAGAAGTTCTGGAACCAGGGCGGCCTGAACATCTACACCACGCT
This sequence comes from Kitasatospora sp. NPDC054768, assembly GCF_053612025.1. Taxonomy (NCBI): domain Bacteria; kingdom Bacillati; phylum Actinomycetota; class Actinomycetes; order Kitasatosporales; family Streptomycetaceae; genus Kitasatospora; species Kitasatospora sp. NPDC054768. Next base: position 57,545 of record NZ_JBSHBN010000017.1, on the reverse strand, counting down.
GGACCCGGACAAGCAGGCCGCCGCCCAGAACGCGGTGAGCACCAACGTGCGGGTCACCGACACCGTGTCCGCCGCCGCCTCCATGGTCGAGCCCGGTACCGGCAAGATCCTGGCGATGGCCCAGACCCGCCCGTACGGCCTGGACACCAACCAGAACCAGACCGTCGTCAACCTCAACGTCGACGCGGCGATGGGCGGCGGCAACGGCTTCCAGCCCGGCTCCACCTTCAAGCCGGTCGTCGCGGCCGCGGCACTGGAGGCCGGCCTGCCGGCCACCCAGGAGTACTCGTCCCCGAACAAGCTCGAGTACCCGACGATGAAGACCTGCGAAGGGACCTGGAAGAACGACGCCCGCCCCAAGACGGTCGTCCCCAACGAGTCCGCGAGCGAGAAGGGCCCGTACCAGCTGAAGATGGCGATGGCGCTCTCGGTCAACACCTACTTCGTCCAGATGGAGCAGGAGATCGGCCTCTGCGCGGTCAAGCAGATGGCCAACAAGCTCGGCATCACCACCAAGGCCAGCGGCAAGCCCCTGGAGGAGGTCCCCGCGATGGCCCTGGGCGTCGAGGAGATGAGCCCGCTGACCATGGCCAACGTCTACGCGACCTTCGCCGCCCAGGGCACCCACTGCGCCCCGGTCGCCATCAACCGGATCACCACCGTCGAGGGCAAGGACGTCCCCGTCCCGGCCGGCCAGTGCGAGAAGGCGTTCTCCGAGTCGACGGCGCGGGCGCTGAACACCGTCCTGAACGGCGTGACCGAGAACAACGGCACCGGCGCGGCGCTCAACCTGGAGGACAACCGGCAGATCGCCGGGAAGACCGGCACCTCGGACCGCAAGCGGGCCGCCTGGTTCAACGGCTACACCCCGCAGCTCGCCACCGCCGTCTGGATCGGCGGCCCCCAGGGCGGCGTGGAGATGCGCAACATCACCATCAACGGGAAGTACCGCCCCGAGGTCTTCGGCGCCGACGGCCCCGGCCCGATCTGGCGGGACGCCATGAACCAGGCCCTGCGCGGCACCCCCAAGCAGTCCCTGCCGATGGCCGACATCCCCGACCCGGCGCCCAAGACCAACCCGAACAGCACCGGGACCGGGGCCCCCACCGGCCCGGCGCCCGGCGCGGGCCCGGCGACCGCGCCCCAGCCCGACCCGCAGCAGCCCGACCCCCAGCAGCCCTGACCGCGCGTCCCGCGCATCAACCCGCCCCGCCGAGCATCAGCTCGGCGGGGCGACGTGCTGCTCCCTCAGCCAGGCCACCGGACCGTGCTGCCGTCCGGCGCCGTGTAGCCCGTGAAACGGCCCGCCGGACCGGCCTCGACGGTGAACCACTCCCGGCGGGGCCGGTTCCGGTCGAGCCATGTCCGGTGGGCCGCTTCGATCACCGTCCAGAGGTCGCGCGGGCCGCTGAGGGTGACGGTGCCGCCCCGCGCGCGGGCGGTCGAGCCGTCCGCGGTGTCGCGGAGGACATGGCCGTCGCGGACGACGGTCGGGCCGAGGTGAAGGTCGGCCCAGAACGCGAACCCCGGGTCGTCCAACACGCGGGCGCAGGTCTCCGTGATCCGGCTGTCGCCGTGCTCCTCAAACACTTCCCGGTCTGCTTCCGTTCCGTCTCGCAGCGGCATGAAGCCGGCCGGACGGTGCAGGTACCGCCCCACCGCGCGCCCGTCCGGCAGCTTGGTGAGCCTGGCCACCGCGCCGCCGATCGGAACGACCAGAAGACCACCGGGCGCGCACTGGTCGAGCCACGCCCGGGGCAGCCGGCGAACACCGCAGGTCGCGATGATCCGGTCGTACGGCGCGCCGCCCGGGTACCCGTCGGCTCCGTCGGCCACCGCGACCGTCGGACCGAAGCCCGCCTCACCCAGCCGGGTACGGGCGGTGGCCACCAGGTGCTCGCCGCGATCGATGGTCGTGACGTGCCGGTCCCCGGCGAGTTGGCAGAGCAGCGCGGCGTTGTAGCCGGTGCCCGTGCCGATCTCCAGCACCCGGTCCCCGGGGCTGACGTCCAACGCGTCGAGCATGTCGGCCATCAGGCTCGGGAGCGTGGACGAGGACGTCGCCACCCCGCTCACCCCCTCCGGGCCGGCCACCTCCGCGTGGATGCCGTCGACCTCGGTGACCAGCACCCGGTCCGCGTACACCTCCCGCAGCCAGCCGTCGCCCGCCCGCCAGGGACGGTGCACGCCGTCCTCCTCCCGGAAGAACGCGGGAACGAACGGATGCCGCGGCACATTGAGGAACGCCTCCACCACCCGCGAGGACAGCACAGTGCTCGCCCGCTCGATCTCCGAGGCCAACGCGATCCGGGCCCGCAGGAGTTGGTCGTCGTAGGGCACGGTCGTCATACCCCGTCGATCCCTTCCAAGTAGTCGCAGATCGCGGTCGTGATGGGCAGCCCGGTCGCCTGCTCGATGAACCCGTACTGCCCGTTGGGATTGACTTCGAGGAACGTCCATTTCCCTGAGGGCGATACGACGAAGTCGAAGGCCCCATAAGGGAGTCCGAGCCTGCCCAGCATGCGGCGCACCGCACTCGTCACCGCTGCCGGAGGATCACAGACCTGATAGGTCAGATTGTCGTAGTCGCTGCGCCAATCGACTTCTGCTGCTGACGAGTTCGCGTGGATCTCCGCAGCGAACAGCTGCCCGTCCACAGCGGTGAGACGCACTTCATGGGCCTTGGGAACCCACTCCTGGAACAGGTTCGCCGTGGTGGAGATCGATGGATGATCGGTCCCGCCTTCCTCCAGCACGTTCGCGTAGACAGCGACGGACCGACCACCGACAGTCCCGCGGATCGGCGTGAAGGGCTTGTACACCACCGGACCCCCGATGCCCTCCGCGAACTCCCGTGCAGCCGAAGGGCTGTTGGTGATCAGCGTGCGTGGCACTCGAAGCCCGGACTCGGCCGCCACCCGGAGCTGGAACGGCTTGTACTCGGCATCGGCGGCACGGCCCGGCGGCGGCAGCCACCGGCAGGACAGCGCCGACAGCAAGCCTCCGAACCCTCGCCGCGCCTCCGCGGAGGCCACGCTGCGGGCCTCCGCGGACATCTCGGCGGGGAACTCCGGTGCGGTCGGGCGGCGGTAGTAGACCGACCGGACGGTGGAGAGGTCCAGCGTGCGCCTCTCGGTGGCCAGCGTCCCGGCCCAACCGGACGCCCCGTCGAGGCCGGCCACCACGGCCAGCCTCGACGGGAACCACGCCGTGTCCGCCCGGAAGACGGGGGTTCCGCGCCGGTTCAGCTCCTCGATCACGAGGTCGGCGGTGGGATCGAAAGTCCCCGTCAGCACGAGGACGGCATCGGCGATCGACATCTCAGTCGTTGCTGCTTCCTGGGTCGTCCGGCGCGTCCATCTGCCCGGAGGGCTGCGTCGGACCGAAGGTCTTCGGCGGGGTGCTGGTCAGGTAGACGCCGGGCGGGAGGCCCTCGTAGGTGCAGGTCTGCGTCTCGTCGTCGTAGCCGATGTCGGCGGGCAGGATCCCTCCGGCCCCGGTGACCGGGACGAGGAAGCGGAAGGCGAACGGGCTACCGGGCCCGCCCTCGCCGTCCAGCCCGGGCATGGGCGTCGCACCGGCGACGCCCATCGGCAACCGGGACTCGGCGCGGTCGAAGACCGGGACGCCTCCCGACCGGCTCGGAACGGTGGTGGGCATGTGTACCTCCACGTCGTCGCGCTCATGGACCGATGGACGCACAGCGGTGGGGGCTCCCACATGCTGGCCCCCTGCGGCTTCCATCATGTAGCAAGCACAAATGTAGGGGCAGAAGGCGAGTGGCCGGCAAGGATTTCCTGTTCGGTCAAAAACCGCCCGAACAACGAGAGAAAAGCCCCCGTACGATTATTGCCGAAACCGGTCTCCCCAGTCCGCCAACCGGCCCCGAGCATCGTCTCCCCAGAGTGCATACGCTTCGAAGGTTCGAAACTCCTGCGCACTCATGATGCATTCACCCCGGCCTTTGCCCTGCACCCAAGTACTCGTCTCGAATCATCTCGATCAACCGGCGCATCTCCTTGCCGACCACGGCTGCGGCCGCGAATTCATCGAACTTGCGCACGTACAACTCGACGTCCCGCGGATCGGTGACCGTCACCTCGGCGTGCACAGTCTCGATCGTCACCATCCGGTCGTCCCGGATGACGAAGGAGTGCGCGGGCACATCGGTCTGCGGTGCGGCAAGCGGCACGACCCGGATGTCGACATGGGGGAGGCGAGAGACGGAAAGGATGCGGTCCAACTGCCCGGCCATCATCGCGGGTGGCACCAGACGCCACCGGAGAACAGGTTCGGTGATGACGAACTGCATGGTCTTTGTGGCGTCGTAGAGGGACTGCTGTCTGACGAGCCTCGCAGCGACCGCCCGCCCGAGTGGTTCCTCACCGAGCCCCTTCCTCCCGAAGACCGCACGCACGTACTCCGGGGTCTGCAGGAGTCCCGGAACGAGGGAAGGCTGGAACACGCGGAGAAGCCCGGTGGAGTCATCCAGTGCCTTGATCTGCTGCTGTTTACGGTGATACCCGAGGCGCCGGACCAGACGCCAGGCGGTCGCCTCCGTGGCCTGCGCCCGCGCGGCAGTCATGTACTCGGACTTGACCTCGTCGGACACACCTATGGCGGTGAGGATGCGCTCCACGTCCACAACAGTGGGCGGTACCTTGCCAGTTTCGATCTTGCTCAGCTTGCTTGGAGACATGACAGCGCCTCGGGCCACGGCTTTGGCCTCCTTGCCGGAGGCCTGCCGCAGTTCCCGAAGCGCTGGTCCCAGCTCCGTTCTGTTCACTCGCCGTGCTCGGCCCACCATTCGGAGAACGGAACCGCTTGAGCCATCACGGTGTCCCGGTACGCCCTGAATTCGGCGGACCGGGCGCCCGTGCGGAAGTCGACGCCGAGGTACCTGCCCTCGTCGTAGCTCATAGCGGCGACGGTCTCGTCGTCGAAGAGCCAGAAGTCCGGGGCTTCAGGGACCGGGTTCTTCCGGTCGGTCACGTCGAGGATGAAGAACTCCTCACCAACCGCCATGTTGCGGTGGTATCCCCATGCGAGCTCGAAGCGGAGGTAGTCCGTGAGCGGCCGCGAGAGGATGTGCACCCGGTACATGCGCTTGCCGGCCTGCGTGGCAGCGGCCACCGTCCTGACCCATCCGGCGTTCTTGTAGTCGTCCGACTGTTCCTCGCCCGCGAGAAAGGCTCGGTAGGCGTCGACTCCGCCGGACTGGCTGTAGTCGTCGAGCGTCTCGAGTCGGAACGCCTCTCGCTCGAAGACGGAGAGCCAGTCCCCGAGAGTCCTAGATGAGGTTGTCACGGACGGCCTTTCGAATGAGTTCGACGGGGATCTCGACCAACATCTCATGGGCCGGGATCTGGAGACCGTGTTCGGTCACGTGCTCGCCCTGGACGGCGAGCGTGCCCCGGTCCGTCAGATACAGCGTCGGGCACTCGCCTTCGTCGCAGGAACCTACAAGCCGTGTCAGCTTCACAGTCGTCCCCTTGCTCGACGGTCTCTGAATGATGCTCTCGGGACTGCACGGGCCGAGGCAAGGGTCCCGTGTTGCCGGTACTGGAAACTTGGTCGATCTCGAACATCTGCGGCAAAACCGTACGCGCGCCGTTGGCCGGCGGCTTCTTGCGGGCAGCCAGGAGCCGCCGGGAAGCACTCCGGCGCAGGACATCGGAACGGCCGACTTCCTGCGCCGAGTTGGTGGCCCGGTGGGTCAACCCGCCTTGGGGAAGGCGGCCTTCAGGGCGGAGCCTCGGGTGAGGACGGCGACGGGGACCAGGGCGAGGGCGGAGAGGCCCTGGAGGATCGCGTACCAGACCGGGCAGAGGCCGGGGATCGCGTCGACCGCGATGATGGCGATCGGCATGACGGTGGAGAGGGTGCGGAGCCGGTCGAAGGGCTTGTAGGAGCCGGCGGCGGCACGGGTGGCCAGGCGGTGGAGGAACAGGGCGATCGCGGGGAAGATCACCCCGCGGATCCACATGAACGGGGTCGTGGTGTGTCCGGTGGCCGCCAGCACGGCCACTGTTCCGAGGACGACGGCGCCGGCGGCGCCGAAGAGCACGATGCACTTCCTCACCGTGGTGAAGGTGTCCTGGTCGGTCGTGGTCGCCATGGTTCTTTCCCCTCCGTGTCGTTGTGGGAACGACGCTACGGAGCGGACGGGCCGCCGGGTATGGGCCCAGCCCCACGAAGGGGTGGGGCCAGCCCCACCCCCCGGAGGGAACACCGGCGGCCCCTTGCGGGAGGCAAGGGGCCGCCGACGCGACTGCCGTGCGCGGGAAGTCGGCATGGCCGACTTCCCGGAGCGCGGAGTGACCGTCCGATAAAGACGATTACCTGACGACCGCGGCGAATTCCTCGAAGCTGATCTGGCCGTCGCTGTTGTCGTCCGCGAACTTGAAGAGCGCCTCGGCGTTGGCGTCGCTCACCTTGGGGTTCTCCTGGAGGTGGGCCTTGAGCTCCGCGGCGCTGATGTAGCCGTCGCCGTCGGTGTCGATCTCGTCGAACTGGGACTTCTTGTTGTCTGCGCTGCTCATGGGATTCCTTTGATAGGAGATTCTTCCGCGGTTCCGAAGCATAGAGCACAAATCCACGAGTTCCGTCGAGGTCAATTGCGGATATTTAATGACCATAATTTGATAACTGCTTCCGTGTTCGGCTCACTCCACACCCGCGAGGCTCGGCCACGCGGCGAAGGCGGGCACCAGGGCTGCCGGAGACCCGGGATCAGGAGCCCCAACGCCCCACAACCTGCGGATCCGCGGCGGAAATTGAGCGGCGGGTTCCCACTTGTCATGACTATGGTGGCCCGATGACATCGGTCAAGCAGTTCCAGGTCACCTTCGACTGCGCGGACCCCGAGCGCGTCGCCCGCTTCTGGTGCGAGGTCCTGGGGTACGTCCCGCCGTCCCCGCCGGAGGGGTTCGACACGTGGGACGACTTCAACGCCACCCTGCCGTCCGAGGAGCGGGGCGCGTGGTTCGCCGCCAGTGACCCCACGGGCGTGGGCCCGCGCATGTACTTCCAGCGCGTCCCCGAGGGCAAGGCCGTGAAGAACCGGGTGCACCTCGACGTGCGGGTGGGCACCGGACTCGTCGGCGAGGAGCGCGTGGCGGTGCTGGAGGCCGAATGCGCCCGGCTGGTCGCGCTCGGCGCGACACGGGTGCAACTGCTGGTCGCCGATGACAAGAACGAGTCCTGCCTCGCGATGCAGGACGTCGAGGGCAACGAGTTCTGCCTCGACTGAGCGTGCTTGCCGGGATCCGGCGGAGTTCGGTCGGCGCAGGGCCGTGAGTGGCGTGGCTGGTGTGCTCGGGAGTGGACGTGAACGAACGTCCGTGACCTGGGGGGTGGGGGAGTGACTCCACTGGGCTTGAGCGTGGCCACCTGGTGGTGGATCGTCGCGCTGACGACGGTGCTGTTCTGGGCGCCGGCGGTGCCGCCGCAGCCGACGCGGACGTACCGGATCATGGTGTCCCTGGCGCCGGTGGCCGGAGCGCTCTTCCTGTGCCTGACCGCGGGCATGATGGTGTACTTCGTGATCCAGCCGTAGGCACCGCACGCATCGACCGGTGGCCCCTTGCGAGACGCAAGGGGCCACCGGCACGAACTACCGCTACTTGCGTAGGAAGTCGGACCGGCCGACTTCCCGCGCTTCCCAGGTCTCCTTGAGGAGCTCGTACTCGACTTCGCCGTGCTCGGACCCGGGGATCGACTCCGGCCAGTCCCCGAAGTAGCTCCGGAGGAACGACAGTCCCGACTTCTCCATCACGCGCCGGGACCCCGTGTTCACCGCCATGGTGTTCGCGGTGACCCGCTCCACCCCGAGGTCGGCGAACCCCTTGCCGATCAGGGCCAGCGAACCCTCCGTGGCGTAACCCCTGCCCCAGGCCGACCGGTTCAGCCGGTAGCCGAGTTCGACCACGGCGGGATCGTGGTCGTCGAGCGGGCGGAGTTCGAACCAGCCCAGAAACGTACCGGTGGTCTTCTCCTGGGCCGCCCAGAAGCCCCGGGTACCCGAACACGAGTGGACGTGGAGGAGGCGGGGCAGGGTCCGCGTGCGGATCGCCTCGCGGTCCGCCGGCTTGCCGCCGTTGATGAAACGCATGACCTCGGGGTCGTTGTCCAGCGTGTAGAGGTCGTCGACGTCGGCCTCGGTGAACGGCCGCAGGAGGAGACGGTCGGTCTGCAGGAAGGGATGCATCCAGCGATCTTCATCGGGTACTGCCGAACCCGGCCATCGATTTTTCGGCGGCCCCTTGCGGAGGAGCAAGGGGCCGCCGGAACGGTTCGCTAGGCGTGGCAGGTGGCCAGGCGGTCGAACTCGCCCGCCTTCGCGCCCTGGAGGAAGGCGGCGAACTTGCGAGCGGTCGTACGGACGATGACGTCGCCCTCGTCGGACTCACGAAGTTCGATCACCCCGCCGGCGGGACGGACCTCGATGCATTGAGAGTTCGCAGCCGAGTAACTTGACTTCTGCCAGGTGGAGTTAGGCATTTTTTCTTTCCATATCCTTCTTGATGGATTGAATGAACTCTCGGGAATCCTCCTCCGAGAGCGCCGCTGAATCGATCCCGTCAAGCAGGGAGCGGAACTGGGCGATATGAGCTGGCGCGTCGAAAATCACACTGTCGAGGCCTGAGTCCATCTGTACGGTGTCGAGCTCGGGGATCGGGCCTTCAACGTAGGTGAAGTTCTCATGGTTGACCGGAAGAGTGTCCACCTCGAACAGTACGACTCGGATCGAGATACTCGACCGTTCGGAGTCCTCAATGAGGCCACCGAGCTGCTCGGCTTGAATCTTGGGGCCACTGAACTGCATGCGTAGCGCAGCCTCATGGATGAAGGCCGAGTACGGAGTCTCACCAGAACGAACCACGTTCTGCCGTCGTATGCGGAAGGCCGCCCTCAGGTCCACTTCGTGCCGAGGGAGGAGTGGGAATCCTCGGGCAAAGACCGCAGAAGCATAATCAGTGGTTTGGAGCAGCCCCGGAATGAAGGCCATAGTGTAAGTGGAGAGCGCGTGGGCACGATTCTCCATCTCGGCCATCTCAAGGAAGTGCTGCGAGAGGTTTCCGCGGTACTCCTCCCACCAGCCGCCCTTGTCCCGGTCCGTGATGATGTCCGCGAGCGCGTCGATCAAGGGCTCGTTGACGCACATGCACAACGCGGCGATCGTGCGCAGGCGTTCGACGCTGATGCCGGTCTTGCCGCTCTCCATCTGGGTCACGTGGGCGGGGTTGATGCCCAGTGCGCGGGCGAGTTGGCTGCCGCCGAGACCGGCCTGTTCCCGCATCCTGCGAAGTTCGGCACCCAACCTCAACTGGCGGAGCGTTGGGTTCGATCGAAGGGCCATGGGACCAGTCTGCCAGCCCCGTTCGGGGGAACTTCTCGCCGATCGCCACAAATCTGTGGCGACGCGCGCTATCGTCATCCTCAGAACGATCCGATGGATCGTCAGACACGCTTTGGTTCAGCGCAGTAGGCGCCTGCTGCCCTCCCGCCGAAGAGCAACCACCCCCTGGCCTGGCTCACGGCTTCCCCCTCCACACTCATGCCTCTCGGAGGTTCCTGTGTGCACCCTGAACACCCCCTCCCTCACCCTCACCCGGCAGGCCCTGCGGGACGTCCTGACCCGCGCCGCCTGGGACACCGAGACCATCTTCAACGCCGAACTCGCCCTCGGCGAACTCATCGTCAACGCGTGGCGGCACGCCCACACCGCCTCGCCCGTCGTCTACTTCTCCCTTGACGACCGCACCCTCCGGGTCTGCGTCGCGGACGAGAGCGCCGGCCTCCCCCACGAACGCCCGCTCCCCCTCCTCGCCGAGACCGGCCGGGGCCTCCAGCTCGTCTCCGGGCTCACCCACCGCTGGGGCGTCGACCCCCAGAAGCGCGGCAAAACGGTCTGGTACGAGCTGGACTCCGTCGCGTGACCCGCGAACCGGTCGCGCCGGACGACCCCCGGATGCGGGACTTCACCGCCGCGCACATCACCGTGCTGCTCGGGGAGCTGCACCGGCGCGGCCTCCCGTACGGGCTGCTCTGGGGCTCGGCCTCCGCCGGTGAGACCATCCTCGACGGCCGTCTCCTGGTCGACTTCGGCAACGCGCCCGTGAGCACTCTCCTCAACCTCCTCCACCTGCTCCGGGAGCTGGACCGGGAATCGGTGTGGAACCGGTGAGGCACCTCGTACCGCGCTGAGCACATGCGAAGGCCCTCGCCCACCGAAGGGGCGAGGGCCTCGCGGTCGTCCGTCGGCTCCGGGTCAGCCGCCGGACGGGTTCCTGGGAGCGCCGCCAGCGGCCCCGGCACCGCCACCGGCCCCGCCACCACCGCCGAAGCCACCGAAGCCGCCCGCACCGGCGGCGCCTTCGACGAGCTGGCTGGCCGTGTAGCCACCGTTGGCGTCGGGGGTGCCGACGACGGTCACGCTCTGGCCGGGCTGCAGGTCTCCAACCTTGCCCTCCTTGTTGAGCTGGACCTTCGTCGCGTCGCCGGTGGTGACCTTGATGGTGTTGCCGTTGGTGTCGGTCAGGTACACCGTGTTGCCGTCGACGGCCTTGACCGTGCCCCGGGCGAAGCCGGCCTGCCCTCCCTTGCTCTGCCCGCCCTGGCCTGCCCCTTGGCCCGCCCCCTGCCCCTGCCCCTGCCCACCACGCCGGGAGCCGTTCTGCCCCTGCCCGTAGCCGCCGCCCGAAGCCGCCGCGGCGGCGGCCGGCCGGGCGGAGGACTTCCCGCCGCCCGGGGTCCCGTTGTTCTGCTGGTACCAGACTCCGCCCGCGAAGGCCCCGGTGGCGATCACGCCGCCCGCCAGCACCAGGCTGAGCCAGGGCAGCTTCCGCCGGGGCGGCGCGGCCAGTTCGGCGCTCACGTCGCGGGCGTCCGGCGGGGTGGCGAGCAGGGCGACCTGCTCGGCCGGAGTGCCGGCGTCCGGGCTGACCCTGGCGATCTCTTTGCTCATGACAGTGGAGTCCTACTCGTGCCGGAGGGCGTCGATCGGCCGCAGCGAGGCGGCCCGGTTGGCGGGGTAGCTGCCGAAGAACAGCCCGATGGCGACGGCGATGGCGAACGCGCCGAGCACCGATTCGGGGATCACCACCGGCGTGATGCCGGCGATGCTGAAGTGCGAGCCGGCGATCCCGGCCGCGACGCCCAGCCCCGCGCCGATCACCGACAGCAGCGTCGACTCGGTGAGGAACTGCCCGAGGATGACCGCGCGCGGCGCGCCGAGCGCCTTGCGGATGCCGATCTCGCGCGTCCGCTCGGTGACCGTCACCAGCATGATGTTGGTGATGCCGATCCCGCCGACCAGCAGCGAGATCGCCGCCACCGCGCCGAGCAGCACGGTGAAGGTCTTGGTGGTGCTCTCCCGCGCCGTGAGCAGCGAGGCCTGGCTGGTGATCCGGAAGTCCGCCTTGGTGGGGTCGGCGATGGCGTGCGTGCCGAGCAGCACCCGGGTGATCTCGGACTGGGCCGCCGTGGTGCTGTCGGCGTTCGAGGCCTGCACCAGGATCTGGTTGACCGGGCCGAAGCCGGTGAAGGCGTTCTGCACCGTCGGGAGCGGGGCGATGACCACGTCGTCCGGGTCGGTGAAGCCGCTGCCGCCCTTGGCCTGGAGCACGCCGACCACGGTGAACGGCGTGCCGCCGAGGACGACGGACTTGCCGACCGGGTTCTCGGTGTCGAACAGCTGCTTGGCGGTCGTCGCGCCGAGCACCGCGACCTTGCGCGAGGCGAGCACGTCGTCGTCGGTGAAGTACTCGCCGTGGGCGACCTTCTGGTTGGCGGTCTCGAAGTACGACGGGTAGGTGCCGACGATCGAGCCGGGGCTGTACGAGATGTTCCCGTACAGCGCCGTCCCGCTGGTGGTGACCACCGGGGCGACCGACTTGATGGCGCCCGAGTCGCCGTCGCTCGCCAGCGCCTTGGCGTCGGCGACCGTGAGCTTCTTGACCGCGGAGGTGGCCCGGGAGCCGCCGTTCGCCGAACCGGAGCTGACCGTCAGCGAGTTGGTGCCGAGCGAGGTGATCGAGTCCTTGACCGCCACGGACGAGCCGTTGCCGACCGCCAGCAGCAGGATCACCGAGGCCACGCCGATCAGCACCCCGAGCATGGTGAGCGCCGAGCGCACCTTGTTGGCGGCCAGGCCGCCGACCGCGAAGCGGAGCGTCTGCCAGAGGATCACGCCGACACCTCCGCGACCGCGGCCTCCGCGAACGCCGCGTCCAGGAAGGGCGGCGGCCCCTCCACGGGCGCCTGCCTCAGGTCGCTCACGATCTGCCCGTCGACCAGCCGCAGCACCCGCTTGGCGTGCCGGGCGACCTCGTCCTCGTGGGTGATCAGCACGACCGTGCGGCCGGTGGCGTTGAGCCCGTCGATCAGGGCGAGCACCTCCTCCGTCGAGCGGCTGTCGAGGTTGCCGGTCGGCTCGTCGGCGAGCAGCATCGCGGGCGCCGTCACCAGTGCCCGCGCCACCGCGACGCGCTGCTGCTGGCCGCCGGAGAGCTCGTTGGGCTTGTGCCCGGCCCGCTCGGCGAGCCCGACCAGCGACAGCGCGGCCATCGCCCGGCGGCGCCGTTCGGCGGTGCGGACGCCCGCGTAGGCGAGCGGCAGCTCGACCTGGGCGAGGGCGGTGGTGCGGGGCACCAGGTTGAAGGACTGGAAGACGAAGCCGATCCTGCGGTTGCGCACCAGTGCGAGCTGCTGCTCGTCCAGGTGTCCGACGTCGGTGCCGTCCAGCAGGTAGCGGCCGGCGGTCGGGACGTCCAGGCAGCCGAGGATGTTCATCAGGGTGGACTTGCCGGAGCCGGAACTGCCCATCACGGCGACGAAGTCGCCCTGCTCGATGTCCAGGTCGACGCCCTGCGGCTCGCCGGTCTCCGGGTCGGAGGGGCCGCGCAGCGCGTGCACGGTGGCGTCGCCGTGCCCGTACGCCTTGGTGAGCCGGCGGATCCGGATCACCGGGACGGGATGCGCGGGGACGCGCTTGTCGATGACGTGACGCATGATCGGTCTCAGCCCTTGCCGCCGCGACCGGCCCCGCCGCCGGTGCCACCTCCGCCGCCCGGGAAGACCCCGCCGCCCGCGGCTCCGCCGGTCCCGCCCCGGTTGCCGCCGAGGCCCGGGAAGGAGGCGTTCGGGAAGCCGTTGCCGCCACTGGTGGTGGGGAGTTCGACCTTGTCGCCCTCCTTCAGCCCGGAGACCACCTGCACCGTGCTGTCGCCCTCGACCCCGACGCCGACGGTGACCCGCTCGGAGGCGCCGTCCGGCTGCACCAGGGTCGCGGTGCGCGACGTTCCGGTGCCGGAGAGCGCGGAGGTGGGCAGCGAGAGCGCGTTGTCGGCCTCGCCGGTGATCACCTGGACGGTGGCGCTGAGGCCGGTGCGCAGCGTGCTGGTGTCGCCGGTGATCTGGAGCATGGCCGCGTACTGGACGGCCGCGGAGCCGGCCGCGCCGCCGGATCCGCTGCCGGTGGGCAGCGAACTGACCGACAGGACGGTCGCGTTGAGCTTGGTGTCGGACTGGGCGTTCAGGGTGACGGTGGCCGCCTCGCCCTTCTTCAGCTTGAGCGAGTCGAGCTCGGAGAAGTTCGCGGTGACCTGCATCCCGGTCGGGTTGGTGAGCACGATGAAGCCGCTCGGAGCGGACGTCGAACTCGCGCCGCTGCCCGTGGACTTGGTGGCGGAGGACGAGGAGGCGCCGGAGCCGGTGGCCCCGACGGTGTCGCCGACCTTGCCGGAGACCGAGGCGACCGTGCCGTCCACCGAGGCGGTCAGGGTGGTGCCGGTCAGCGCCGCCCGGGCGTTGGCGAGGTTGGTCTGCGCGGTGGCGACCTGCTGCTGGGCCTGGGCCACGGCCGCGTCGTCGACCTTGGTGGTGGTGATGGTGGTGGTCTGCGGGGCGGGCGTACTGCTCCCGCCCGCCCCGCGGCCACCGCTGCCGGCCCCGGCGCCCGGAGAGGCGGCGGAGGTGGCGCCCGGCAGCTGCTCGGTGGTCGTGGTGGTGACCCCGGCCTGGGCCTTGGTGAGGTTGGCCTGGGCCGTGGTGAGCGCGGCCTGGGCCGCGTCCGCCTGCTGCTGGGCCGCCGTGGTGTCGACGGTGGCGAGCACCTGACCCTTCTTCACGGCGTCCCCGACCGCGACCTCGACCGCGGTGAGCCTGCCGCCGGTGGTGAAGTCCTGGGCCGCGTCGGTCGGTGAGACCAGGGTGCCGGATCCGGACACGGTGGCCAGGACGGTGCCCTTGGCCACCGTCGCGGTACGGGCCACGGGCTTCGCGGAAGCCGGGCCGGAACTGCCGCTGACCGTGGCGTACACCAGGGCGGCACCGCCCAGCAGGGCCACGCCGAGCGCGGAATTGACGAGGACGGCGCCTCGCCGCCGTGGGAGCACCTTCATGCCGGACAGCTTCCCGGGGCCCTCTTGCGTCGCCCTGGACGCCGGCTGGGAGAAGCCTGACCGGCCGGATCCGGGCATTGCGGACAGAGCACCCCTCCCGTGCGGGCGTCTTGGCGGCCCCGTGGGCGGCCGTTGACGGAACTCCCAGCGGGCTCCCAGCGACCTCCAGGCATCCGGCAGGACGTTCTGAGGGCGTTCTCACGGAGTCGGGCGGGACCGGCGGCAGCCGCCCGGAACGCCGCAGGGTACGGAACCCGCGGCAGCCGTGCGGAACGCCGCAGGGGCGCACCGGAGAACCGGCACGCCCCTGCGACCACCAACAGGACGTCAGAGCGACTTGCGGAAGGCCTCCGCCACCGACAGGAAGATCGAGTTGCCCTCGGCCTCGCCGATCGACACCCGCACGCCCTCCGGGAACGGCCGCACGATCACGCCGGCCTCGGCGCACGCGGCGGCGAACTCCGGCGAACGCTCGCCGAGCCAGAGCCAGACGAAGTTGGCCTGCGAGTCCGGGATCTCCCAGCCCTGGGCGCGCAGTCCGGCCACCACCCGGGTGCGCTCCTCGACCAGCGCCTCGACCCGCTCCAGCAGCGCCTCCTCGGCGCGCAGCGAGGCGATGGCGGCGTCCTGGGCGATCCGGCTCACGCCGAAGGGGGTGGCGACCTTGCGCAGCGCGGCCGCCACCGGCTCGTGCGCGATGGCGAAGCCGACCCGCAGGCCCGCCAGGCCGTACGCCTTGGA
The DNA here is from genome assembly GCF_053612025.1 of Kitasatospora sp. NPDC054768. Classification (NCBI taxonomy): domain Bacteria; kingdom Bacillati; phylum Actinomycetota; class Actinomycetes; order Kitasatosporales; family Streptomycetaceae; genus Kitasatospora; species Kitasatospora sp. NPDC054768. The sequence continues at coordinate 42,399 of NZ_JBSHBN010000017.1, read as the reverse complement.
GAAGGTGCGCAGCACGCACACGTTCGGGCGGTCCCGGTAGAGGTCGATGCCGTTGGGCACCTCGGGGTCGCGGATGAACTCGATGTAGGCCTCGTCCACCACGACCAGGACGTCGCCGGGGACGGCGTCCAGGAAGCGCTCCAGCTCGGCGCGGTGGATCACGTTGCCGGTGGGGTTGTTGGGGTTGCAGACGAAGATCAGCCGGGTGTTCGGAGTGACCGCGGCGAGCATCGCGTCCAGGTCGTGGTCGCCGTTCGCCTTGAGCGGCACCGGGACGGGCGTCGCCCCGGAGACCGTGGCGACGATCGGGTACGCCTCGAAGGAGCGCCAGGCGAAGACCACCTCGTCGCCCGGGCCGGCCGTGGCGAGCACCAGCGACTGGGCGATGCCGACCGAGCCGGTGCCGGTGGCGATGTGCTCGGCGGGCACCCCGAAGCGCTCGGCCAGCACCGAGGTCAGCTCGGTGACCCCCATGTCGGGGTAGCGGTTGAGCGAACCGGCCGCCTTGACCGCGGTCTCCAGGACACCGGGCAGCGGCTCGTAGGGGTTCTCGTTCGAGGACAGCTTGTAGGCGTCGGCGCCGGCCGGCTTGCCGGGCTTGTACGTGGGGATGCCGTCGAGGGTCGGCCGCAGCCGCGGGCCCTGCGCTGACGTACCACTGCTCACGGTCGTACTCCGTTTCCAGTTGCGGAACTCTCCGGTGCGCTCGCCCGCCACGGACGGGGTCGCCTCCGTGCCCGGGACCTCGTGACGCGCCCGGACTCCCCGGTCGGGTGCCTTGCACGATACCGACCGCCCTCACCCGTAGGAGTGAGATGCCCGGTCGGGTTACAGGCGCAGATCAGCCATTCTGCCCGGTTCCTTTGGCACATGTCAGAGGTAAGAGGCCTGGTTTCAGGCGGGTATCGAAGGGGCGCACCCCGGCTCACTCTTGGAGAAACGTATCTCCGGGGGCTTCCGATGCGCCGGTCACAGACCCTTGTCAGGAGCCATACGATCGGTCCGCCATGACAGCAGCAGCCAACCAGAGCGGTCGGCGTCCCACCACCTCACGGCGTCTGGAACGGGCCGGCATCCGGGATGTGGCAGCAGCCGCCGGAGTGTCGATCACCACTGTCTCCGATGCGCTGAACGGAAAGGGCCGCCTGCCCGACGAGACCCGCAGCCGGGTGCGCGAGGTCGCCGAGCGCCTCGGCTACCGCCCCTCCGCGGCCGCCCGCACCCTGCGCACGGGACGGTCCGGCCTGATCGGCCTGACCGTCACGACCTACGGTGAAGAGCCGTTCACCTTCACCGAGTTCGCGTACTTCGCCGAGATGGCCCGGGCCGCCACCAGCGCCGCCCTGGGCCGCGGCTACGCGCTGGTGGTGCTGCCCGCCTCCTCCCGCCACGACGTCTGGGGCAACATCGCCCTGGACGGCACCGTGGTGATCGACCCGCCCGACCAGGACCCCCTGGTGAGCGAGCTCTACCGGTCCGGCGTGCCGGTGGTCAGCGACGGCAAGCCCGGCAACTGCCCGGTCACCGCCTGGGTCGACAACGACCACGAGGCCGCCGTGCTCGGCATCCTCGACCACCTCTCCGAGGCCGGCGCCCGCCGGATCGGCCTGCTCACCGGCACCAGCACCGACACCTACACCCGGCTCTCCACCGAGGCCTACCTCGGCTGGTGCGCCAAGGTCGGGCAGGAGCCGGTGTACGAGACCTACCCGGCGCACGACCCGGCCGCCGGCGCCGTCGCCGCCGACCGGCTGCTCGCCCGCCCCGACCGGCCGGACGCCGTCTACGGACTGTTCGACCCCAACGGCACCGACCTGCTGGCCGCCGCCCGCCGCTACGGCCTGCGGGTGCCGGACGATCTGCTGCTGGTCTGCTGCAGCGAGAGCGACGTCTACGCGACCACCGAGCCGCCGATCACCACGCTCTCGCTCAAGCCGCGCAAGATCGGCACCACGGTGGTCAACCTGCTCATCGACGCGATCGAGGGCGTGGACTCCGGGACGGGCGTCGACATCGCCCGGCTCTTCCCGCCGCGGTTCCGCACCGCCGGCACCGGGCCGCCGCCCGGCACCCTGATGCCGACCGAGCTGATCGTCCGCGCGTCCTCCCAGCGCCGGAGTCCGCGCACCACCGTCAGCCCGCCCCGGGCCCCGGGCGAGGTATAGACCACCACGCCGCAGCGGCCCCGAGGCCGGGCCGCGCGGCCCCGCCACAGCTGACGAGACCATGCCGAGCCGGGACAAAACGGACCTTGCGGGACCGCCCGGCTGACGCTCCGGAGGATTGGATACCCACCAGGTGACGACGCCGGGAGAGTGGTCTTCCTATGATGGGCGAATGACACCCGAGGACCGCTTCCCCGGGCCCGAGCACCCCCACTCGGTCCCCCGCCACCAGCCGGACCTCGACGTGCTGCCGTACGGCACCTATTACGAACCCGACGCCGCCACCGGCTACCCCGCCGCACCCTACGAGGGGGAGGGCCACGACGGGGAGACCTACAGCGGCTACGGCGGAGCCCGCTACCTGGAGCAGCACTGGCCCGCCGACGGCCAGGGCCACACCGTGCACGCCCAGGGCATCGGCATGGACCAGGCCCCGGCCTTCTCGCAGCAGGGACATCAGGAACACCAGGGACATCAGGAACACCAGGGACAGCAGGAGCACCAGGGACACCAGGGGCAGGGCGGCTACGAGGACGGCCCCGGGTACGAGGAGCGCACGGGCTACGCGGGCGGGGAGCAAGGCGGCTACGACGCGCGGGAGCAGGGCGGCTACGACGGCCGGGACCAGGCCGGCTACGAACCCACCCTGCCCGACCAGCCCTCCCCCGCACTCGGGCTCGACGGCCGCGACGACCCGCCGACGATCGAACTCGGCCCGCCGCTGCCCGACCCCGCCGCGCCCACCTACCCGTACCCGGCCCCCGGCCCCGGCGAGCCCCCCGGCCCGGTCTACGTCGTCGGCGACGTGCACGGCTACCTGGAGGAGCTGCGCGCCGCGCTGCACGGCCAGGGCCTGATCGACGCCGACGGCCACTGGTCGGCCGGCCGCGCCCGGATCTGGTTCCTCGGCGACTTCACCGACCGCGGCCCCGACGGCATCGGCGTCATCGACCTGGTCATGCAGCTGGCCGCCGAGGCCGCCGCGGCCGGCGGCTACTGCCGCGCCCTGATGGGCAACCACGAACTGCTCTTCCTCGGCGCCGCCAAGTACGGCGACGAGCCCGTCCAGTCCACCGCCGGCACCGCCTCCTTCCTCGCCGCCTGGCGGCTCAACGGAGGCCAGCAGAGCGACCTGGACCGGCTGGAGGCGCACCACATCAGCTGGCTCTCCCGGCTGCCCGCCATGGCGGTCGAGGACGGCCACCTGCTGCTGCACTCCGACACCACCGCGTACCTGGAGTACGGCGAGTCCATCCCCGACGTCAACGACGCGGTGCACGGCCTGCTCGCCGACGGCAGCGTGGACGAGTGGTGGGACTGCTTCCGCCGCTTCACCAAGCGGTTCGCCTTCCGCGGCGACGCCGGCCCGATGGCCGTCCACGAGCTGCTGGACACCTACGGCGGCAGCCGGATCGTGCACGGGCACAGCCCCATCCCGTACCTCACCGGCGCGGTGCACAACGACGACGGCCAGCCGCCGCACATCCCCGGGCCGTACGTGTACGCGGACGACCTCGCGGTGGCGATGGACGGCGGCGTCACCATGGAGGGGCGGCTGCTGGTCGCCCGGCTGCCCATCGGCTGAGGCGCGCGGCCGCTCCATCGGCCGGATCGCCCTCCGGCTGCCGACCGATCGTCAACCGACCATCGCCGTAGAACAGTTGTTCCCGGCGCTCGGGCGGTCGCACGCGCGCGTCCCGGGGCGCGAAATTCCGGAAACCGACTGTCAGCCCGGGCGCGCCCGCCCCTACCATGAGGCACACCACACCCGGCCGCCCGTCCGGCGGCCCGCCTCCGCGCCCGTTTCGGCGTCCTGAGGGCCGCGCGCCCCCGGGGCGGAGCGAACGGGGTCCGCACGAACGGGGTCCCCATGTCCAACCCCCCGCCACTGCTCGCCGAGGACCGCCCGGAGTACGAGCGCCTCCTCACGGAAGCCCTGCGCGACCGCGCCGTCCTCACCGCCCTGCGCGCACCCGGCGCGCTCACCACCGACCAGCTGCGCATCCGCGCCCTGCGCGACGCCGACCGCGTCAACGCCGCGGCCGCCACCGAGTACACCCACTACACCCGGCTGCGCGAGAGCCTGCACAGCACGCCCCCGCCGCCGCCCGGCAGCGAACCGGCCGCCCCCGGGCTGCTCAGCCAGCTGCGCTCCGGGGGCGGCGGTGCCGGACTGTTCCCCGTCCTCACCGTGCTCACCCCGATCCTGGCCTGGGCCGCCGCCCTGTTCCTGCTGCTGATCGGCTACCTGCTGCGCGCCGCCGGTCCGAACCTCGCCCTCGCCCGCTCCCTGGTCACGGCCGGGTGGGTGGCCCTCGCCGCCGGGGTCGCCGCGATGGCCATCGGCGTCATCGGGCTGCTGCTCACCGCCCTGCGCGAAGGCGCCGCGACCGCCCCGGCCGGCACCGACCCGGAGCTCGCCGCCGAACTCGGCGACGCCCACCGCGAGTGGCGCGGCGCGCTGCGCGAGCGCGGAATCCTCCCGTACCTGCTCGACGCGCTGCCGCCGGTGCCGGGCCCGGCCGCCCGGCCCGACCACGACGGCCCGGGCCACGAGAGCCCCGACCACGACGGCCCCGACCACGACGGCCCGGGCCACGAGGGCCCCGACTTCAGCAGCCCCGGCTACACCTCGCCCGCGTTCACCAGCCCCGGCCCCGAGGGGCTGACCGACCCCCGGGGCCGCACGACCCGCCCGGCCGCCTTCACCCCGCCCGACTTCACCGGCCCCGGGTACACACCGCCCGACTTCACCGGGCCCGACGAGGTCCGCTGAGCCCTCCGCGACGCCCCGGGTGCCCGGGGCGCTTCCGGGGGACATCCCCACCCCCGGTCCGGGTGCGACCACCATCGCCCCGGACTCCGCCGCCCGCCAGGCTGGAACCCACAGGAGGAGAACGACCGGGGGAGAGCGGCGATGAGCACCGGACCCGTCCGATCAGCACGCACCGGAGCGGCGCTGCTGCTCACCGCCTTACTCGCGGCCCTGCCGGGGCTGCTCCTCACCGGCGGACCGGCGGGTGCCGCGGCCGTGAGCGGCACGGCGGCGAGCACCACACCCGCGAGCGCCACACCCGCGAACACCACGTCGGCGACGGGCAGTCCGGTCGCCGACCCGGTCGACTTCACCGGCGCCGGCGGCACCGTCCTGCACGGCCTGCTGCTGGCCGCCCCCGCCGCGACGGCCGGCACCCGCGGCCCCGGGCTGGTCATGGTCCCCGGGGCCGGGCCGGGCCCGCTGGCCGAACTGCGGGCCGCCGCCGAGGCGTACGCCCGGCACGGCGTCACCACGCTGGTCTTCGACAAGCGCACCGACGGCTACTCGATGACCCACCGGGACTACGGGCAGCTGGCCGAGGACGCCCTGGCCGCCGTCCGGCTGCTGCGCGCCCGGCCGGAGGTCGCGCCGGACCGGGTCGGCCTGTGGGGCCTGTCCGAGGGCGCCTGGGTGGCCTCGCTCGCCGCCACCCGCTCCACCGAGGCGACGTACCTGGTCACCGTCGGCGCGGTCGGCCTCACCCCCGCTCGCCAACAGGCCTGGGCGTACCGGGGCTACCTGCGCCACGCGGGCGTCCACGGCTCACTGATCGACGCGCTCTCGGACACCTCCGTCCGGCAGCTCACCGCCGCCGGACTCTTCCCGCAGGCCGACTACGATCCGGTGCCGGCGTGGGAGCGGGTCCGGCAGCCGGTCCTGGCCGAGTGGGGCACCCTCGACCGCGAGGCCGCCCCCGAGGAGAGCGCGACGATCATCCGCCGGGCCCTCGACCGCGGCGGCAACACCCACTACACGCTGCGGACCGTCCCCGACGTCCGGCACAACCTGCACCTCACCGCGGACGACGGCTACGACCGGCCCGACCGGCTCCCGGCGGACTACGCCGAGGCCGAGTCCGCCTGGATCCAGCGGCTCGCCACCGGCCTGCCCACCGCCTCCACCGACCCGGCCCCGCAGCAGGACACCCGCAGCCGCGCGCTCGATCCGCTCCCCTGGTACGAGTCCACCTGGGTCGAGGCCGTCGCCACCCTGCTGTGCCTGACCGGCTTCGCGGGCTACGCGCTGACCGGCGCCGCCCGCCGCCTGCGCCGCCGGCCGCGCCCCGCCGCCCTGCCCCGGGCCGCCCGCTGGGCCGCCCTCACCGGGACGGCCGCCCTCCTGGGCGCCCTCGGGTACCTGCTCTTCCTGACGGTCACCGCCGCGATGTTCCCCGGCCCGGTCCTGTTCGGCCGCCCGGTGGTCTGGCTGGCCGTCCAGCTGCTCGCGCTGTTCGCGCTCGGGGCGGCCGCCGTCGCCGCGGCCGGCGCCCGGCGGGAGCGGGCCGCCCTGGCCGCCGCCCCGGCGGCCGACCGGGTCCGGCTGGGCGCACTGCTGCTGGCCGGGGTGGTCTTTCTGCCCTGGGCCCTGTCCTGGGGGCTGCTGCTGCCCTGACCTCGTCACTGCGGCGACCGCCCGCTCCCCCGCCCGGGGGAGCGGGCGCGCCCGGTTTCAGCCCGGGTGAGGACGCCCCCGCCCGCGCGCTCCGGGAGGGTCGGAGCGGTGGCGGACGGACGGCGTCCGCCCGGGCCGGAGGCGGAACCATGGGCGCACGGACGATCGCGGCACGACTGCACGGCACACCCGCACCGGGCACACCGCGCTGGGCGGTCCGGACCGGTTACGCGATCACCCTGGCGGTCCTGCCCTCCTGCCTCTGGCGGATCGGCGGCTTCATCCTCGGGCTGCCGCTGCTCGACCACGGCCCGACGCCGCCGGAGCAGGACCCGGCCTCGTTCGACGGCGGCTGGGCGTACATCCTGGCGCTCAGCGTGGTCAGCGAGGCGCTGGCGCTCCTCTGCTTCGGCCTGGTCGCCCGCTGGGGCGAGGTGTGGCCGCGCTGGATCCCCGTCCTCGGCGGCCGCCCGGTCCCGGTGCTCGCCGCCGTGGTCCCGGCCGGGCTGGGCTCGGCGGCGCTGATGGTCTTCCCGTACGCGATGGTGATGTTCTCGCTCGGCCTGACCATCCGGGGCGACCGGCACATCGGGCTGATCACCCACGGCTGGCAGACCGTCGCGTTCTGGTTCGGCTACCTGCCGCTGGCCGCCTGGGGACCGCTGCTCGCCGTGCTCACCGTGCACTACTACCGTCGGCGCAGGGCGGGTTGAGGCGCCTCCCTGCTCCGGCGCCTTCCCTGCCCCGGTCCCTTTCCCCGCTCCGGCGCCTTCGCCGTTCCGGTCACGCCGGGTACGGCGCGGCGGCCCGCGCGTTCTTCAACGCGCCCGCCCACCAGGACAGCTGGTCGAGCAGGACCTTGGCGTAGCCGGGCGCCTGCGGGTCGTTCGGGCGGCCGTCCGCCCAGGCGGTGAAGTAGTTCGGGAAGGCCAGGCCGTCCCGGATGGTCACCGCGTGCAGCTCGGTCAGCACGTTCTCCAGGTGCAGCACGGCGTGCCGGCCGCCGGCCGCGCCGCCGTAGCTGACGAAGGCGACCGGCTTGGCCGTCCACTGGGTGAAGTGCCAGTCGATCGCGGCCTTCAGCGAGGCCGGGTAGCTGTGGTTGTACTCCGGCGTGACGACGACGAAGGCGTCGGCGCCCTCCAGGGCCTCGGTCAGCTTCGCCATCCCGGCCGGGCGCGGATACCCGTCACCCGCGAACTTCGGTGATGCGGCGGGAAGTTCGAGCGGCAGATCGATCTCGGCGAGGTCCACCGTCTCGACCTCGAAGCCGCCGTGCGAGGCGGCCTGCTCGGCCACCCACGAGGACACCACCGGGCCGAACCGGCCCTCCCGGACGCTGCCGAGGATGATCACCAGCTTGTGCGTGTTCGTCTCCATGGCGACCACTCTCCGCCCGCCGCACGGCCGCAACCAGGCCGTGCCCAGGCTGGCCCCCGCAGGGCCACCCTCCACGCGACGATCAACCGTACGCTCGCCATATGGGCACACCACTGGGGGACTTCATCCGCGCGAAGCGCGACAGCATCCAGCCGGAGACGCTGGGCCTGCCCGACCACGGCCGCCGCCGCTCACCCGGCCTGCGCCGCTCCGACCTGGCCGTCCGGGCCGGGATCAGCGTCGAGTACCTGACCCGGCTGGAGCAGGGCCGCGACCGCAACCCCTCCACCGCCGTGGTCAACGCGCTCGCCGACGCCCTCAGTCTCGACCCCGCCGAGCGCAACCACGTGCGCTACCTCACCAAGATCACCGGCGGCGCGTGCGCCGGCCACGCCCGGCCCGTCCCCGCCCCGCGCGAGCTGCGCCCCACCGTCCGCGAGACCCTGCGCCTGCTCGAACCGGGCATCGCCGCCGTCACCAACCGCCTCGGCGACGTCCTCGCCCACACCAGCGGCTACGCGGCCGTCCTCGGCGCGGCCGGACTGCTCGACGCCCCGGCCCCGAACCTCACCCGCTACGTCTTCACCGACCCGCGCGCCCGCACCCTGTTCGCCGACTGGGACGACATCGCCGACGAGCAGGCCTTCGACATCTGGCTCGGGCCCTCGGTCGAGTCCGCCGAATGGCTCAGCACCGAACTCGCCCCGCTCGCCGGCCCCGAGTTCACCCGGCGGATCGGCAACCACCTCGTCCCCCGCCGGGGCCCGCTCCGCCTCCGCCACCCGTCCGGCCCCGAACTCCGGCTCCACCGCGAGACCCTGGACCTCACCGACGACGCCCAGCAGCTCCTCGTCCTGCTCCCCGCCGACGACGACACCGCCGCCCACCTCGACCGCCTGCTCGCCCCGGAGCGGCCCCGGCTGCGCGCGATCTCCTGAAACCCCCACCGGCCACCCCGCCGGCACCGGCCACCCCGCCGGCACCGGTCACTCCGCCGGCACGCACAACGGCGTCGCCCGGTCGACCGACTCCGCGACGGCGTCGGTGGCCGCCCGCACGAAGGCGCGGACCCGGGCGGTGGTGTTGCTCTCCAGCCAGACCGGGCCGCGCTCGATCGGGGGCGCGTCGTGGATCGGCACGTACGCGACGTCCGGGCGCGGGTAGTAGCGGCGGGAGTGTTCGCCGACCGGGAGGACGCCGCGGCCCATCGCGACCAGGCTGAGCATCTCGGAGAAGGTGCCGCCGGACGGCCCCTTGGGCACCGGGCGGCCGGACGGGGTCCGGCCGGGGGTGCGGTCGCGCTTGAAGCCCGCCGAGGTGACCTCCGGGTACTGCACCACCGGATGGTCCGCGAGCACCTCCAGCGACACCGACCGCTCGCCGGCCAAGGGGTGTCCGGCCGCCACCGCGAGGACCCGCCGCTCGGTCAGCAGCACCGGCCCGCGGGCCATGCCGTCGAACGGGTAGGAGGCGATCAGGACGTCGATCGAACCGTCCACCAGGCTCGCCCGGGAGTTGGAGAGCTGCACCTCCCGCACGTCCACCCGGCAGTCCGGGTGCCGCTCGCCGAACAGCGCGACCGCCTTGAGCAGCACCGGCGCCGTCCACTCGCCGAGGAACGCCACCCGCAGCTCCCCGGTGACGCCCCGGTTCGCGTCCTCCGCCCGGCGCAGCGCCGCCTCCATCGCCGCCACCACCGGGGTCAGGTCGTCCGCCAACTGCCGCCCCACCGCGGTGAGTCGGACCGACCGGCTGGTGCGGTCGAACAACTGCCCGCCGATCCGGCGCTCCAGCTTCTTCACCACCTGGCTGACCCGCCCGGTGGTCAGGTGCAGCCGCTCCGCGGTCCGGCCGAAGTGCAGCTCCCCGGCGAGCGCGAGGAAGACCTCGATCTCCAACCGCTCCAGCATCCCGCCCCGTCCCTCGATCGTTGAATCCGGCTCAACGATCCTACGGCGATCGCGCATTGATCACCCGCCCGGCCGAGAGGATCGTTGAACCCGTCCCCGACAGCCCCACCCGAGCGGAGCCGATCACCCATGCGCGTCGTAGCCTTCGACCACCTGGTCCTCAACGTCGCCGACGTCGAGCGTTCGCTGGCCTTCTACGCCGGCCCCCTGGGCCTGGAGCCCGTCCGCGTCGACGAATGGCGCGCCGGCAAGGTGTCCTTCCCGTCGATCCGGGTCAGCGCCGGGACCATCATCGACCTGGTCCACGGCCCCCGGCACGAGTCCAACGTCGACCACTTCTGCCTCACCGTCGAGCCCCTCGACTGGCAGGAGGTCATCGACGCGGGCACCTTCACCGTCCTGGAGGGCCCCGTCCCCCGCTACGGCGCCCGCGGCACCGCCACCTCCGTCTACGTCCAGGACCCGGACGGCAACACCGTCGAACTCCGCTGGTACCCCCAGGACGCGGCCAACTGACCGTTCACCCCCGGCGCACGGCCAACAGACCGTGTGCCCGCCCCGGGCCCACGGGGGTGGCCCGGGGCGGGCACACCGGGAGCGCCGCGCCCGTCAGTTCCGGCCGGCGAGGTGCTCGACCAGCCGGTCGAAACTGGAGTTGAGCCCCGCCTCGGCCTCCGGGCCGCGGAACATCTCCGGCACCCCGGTCTGGTGCAGCACCACCCGGGTGCCGCCCCCGTCGAGCCCGGTGAAGGTGAGGGTGGAGCGCATGCCCGAGCCCTCCTCCACCATCGCGAAGAACTCGCCGACCCGGATCTCGGTGATCTCGGGATCTCCTCCGTGGTCACGTCCGTCGCTCGCACAGGGGTAGACCCCGGGTGTCCCGGAAACTCATCGCTCGCCGTGAAGGTTTTCGACGACTTCTCCCGACGACCTCTCCCGTTGGTGTTCTCCACCGGTGTTCTCCACCGAGGCCGGGAGGTCTTCATCGAGGACGGCTTCAGCCGTGAATCCGGCCGGGCGCGACGACGACCAGCGGTCGGCCGAGCAGCAGCTCCGCCGCCGGAGTGTGGTTCCCGGTCGCGGAGGCTCCGGCCATCGCCGAGGCGGCCGTTGTCGGGTCGGTGCCGGGCGGCACCACCAGCAGGAGGAAGTGGTCCTGGAGGCCCCGGGTGACGCTGATCGTCGCGTCGCTGCCGGCGAACCAGTTGATCCTCACCACCAGGCCGTTCGCGGCGACGGACCGGGGCACACCGTCCCAGGCCTCGGTGTCGAGGCCGACCCGCAGGATGCGTCCGAAGTGGGCGCCGAGCGCGGTGATCAGGTCCGGCAGTTCGGCGAGGACCTCGTTCGAACGGGGCCACCAGGCCCCGTCGAAGACACCCTCCCGCGACATCGTCGGCTCCAGCTCCAAGCGCGGCAGCAGCGGGGCACCGGGCGCCGTCCACGGCCCGGGGGAGGAAGGAATGGGGAGGGGGATCGGCATCATCTGAGGCCGCCCGTCCGGTCCACGAGGGACCCGTCATGACCCAGGGCGACGTCGACGCTGATGCCGGTGTCCGGAATGTCCTCGGTTACTCCCCACGCTACTCCGCCGTAACCTCCCCCGGGCCGACCACCGCAGGAGTAGCCTCGGAGACATCCAGGGCATCCCGCATCCCGGTCCCCGTTCCGGCTTCGTTCTGGGTGCAGGACAGCCCGGCAGACCCCGCCCCGGCGGGCGGCCGGAGACGGGAACGGTGAATGCCGTGACCACTCGCACGCCCCAGCCCGCACGGCCCGGCCACGGCCTCACGGTCGCCGACGCCATGGAACCCTGCGACTACCAGATCGCCGACGACAGCACCGTCGACCAGGCCGACGACATCCTCCGCGGCGCCCACCTGGACTACCTCCTCGTCCGCGGCCACGACGGCCGGTGCGAAGGGCTGGTCACCCGCACCGGACTCCACCCGTTCCTCACCCGCTCCTGGTACACCGAGCGGACCGCCGTCAGCGCCACCACCCACCAGCGCGGCCCGTTCGCCTGGCCGACCATGGGCCTGACCCTGGCCTCGATCGCCATGCGGATCAAGCACCTGGCGGTCTGGCCCGTCGTCGACGAGGACGGCTACATCCTCGGCGTGCTCACCGCGGACCGCGCCACCGGCCTGCTCACCGCCGCGCCCGCGTGACCCACGGCACCCGGCCGGCCCCGCACCAGGCACCTGCCGACCCTGCCCGGGAAGCCCGTCCGGCTCCCGGAGCAGGGTCGACGACGCGCATGGTCAGTCGGCGAGCGGAAGATAGACCCGGTTGCCCCGGGCCGCGAACTCGGCCCACTTCTCGGCCATGCCCGCCAGAGCCTCGGCATCGAACCCGCTGGAGACGGCCGTCGATCCGTCACCGTGCTCGTCGCGGATCTTCTGGGAGATCTTCATCGAGCAGAACTTCGGGCCGAGACCAACACCTCGTCGCTGGACCGACGCCCCGATGGGCCCACCCACGCGACCGCAGGACTGGCCTGGCGCGCCGCCGCGACGGACAAGTGCCGGGTCAGGCCGATCAGCCCGCGAACAGGCCGGGAACACCGATCCGACCACCGTTCCGGCCAAGGGCGTGGCGCTGTCTCGAACGGCCTTCCGGCTACCCGGGACAGCGCCACGCGTGGACGAGCGTCAGTCCGTCGGCGGGAAGTGGACCCACTCCTGACGCGCGCCGCCCATCACGGCGAGGGCTAGTGCCGACGGCGAGCTGCGGCTCGTCCGCTGCGCCTCACGAGGATGAGGATTGAGCCTCCCAGCACGACGGCGGCCGCCGAACCGACCGCCATGACGATCGACTTGTCGGAGCCGGTGGCAGCGAGTGCTTGCCCCGACTCGTGCGGACGCACAACCGGCACACCCTGTTCGTGACCGCCATTGCCGTTGCCGTGGTCGGCCGGAACGTTGCCGTGGTTGCCCTGTTCGTGACCGCCATTGCCGTTCCCGTGGTCGGCCGGAACGTTGCCGTGGTTGCCCTGCTCCTTCCCGTGATCACCTTGCTCATGGCCGCCGTGACCCTGACCACCGTGACCGCCTGGAGACTGGGGCGGTCCGGCCGGACCAGCAGGACCGGCAGGACCGGCCGGACCAGCAGGACCGGCCGGACCAGCAGGACCTGATGGGCCGGCCGGACCAGCAGGACCGGCAGGGCCGGGTGAGCCGTTGGCACCCGGCGAACCGTTGGCACCCGGGGAGCCATTCGCCCCGGGCGAACCGTTGGCACCCGGGGAGCCATTCGCCCCGGGCGAACCGTTAGCCCCGGGAGAACCGTTAGCCCCGGGAGAACCGTTAGCCCCGGGAGAACCGTTAGCACCCGGCGAACCGTTGGCACCCGGCGAGCCATTAGCCCCCGGCGAACCGTTGGCACCCGGCGAGCCATTAGCCCCTGGCGAGCCATTCGCACCCGGCGAACCATTCGCACCGGGGGCGCCAGGAGCGCCATTGGGACCAGGTGCACCGGGGGCGCCGGGAGCACCGTTGGGCCCGGGGGCGCCCGGAGCGCCCGGGGAGCCCGCCACGCCCGGAGCACCATTGGGACCGGGTGCACCGGGGGCACCGGGCGAACCATTGGCACCGGGGGCACCGGGAGCACCGTTGGGCCCGGGGGCGCCCGGAGCACCCGGAGCACCGGGAGCACCGTTGGGGCCAGGAGCACCCGGAGCGCCGGGCGAACCATTGGCACCGGGGGCACCGGGAGCACCGTTGGGGCCGGGAGCACCCGGAGCGCCCGGGGAGCCCGCCACCCCCGGAGCACCGTTAGGTCCAGGTGCCCCCGGGGAACCGGCAGCACCGGGAGGACCGGCGGGCCCACTCGGTCCGGGTGGGCCGCTCGGTCCGGGCGGGCCACTCGGTCCGGGCGGGCCGACGGTGCAGGCCGCCCTCGTGATGGTGTTGTCGTCCAGGGTGACAGCGCCGTTGCGCGCCAGGGCACGGCCTTCGATCACCGAGGCGTGGTTCACGCTGATGGATGTGAGGGCCAGGATGTTGCCCTTGAAGAAGGAGTCGACATCGATGGTGGCGGAGCTGCCGACCTGCCAGAACACATTGCAGGGCTGTGCTCCGTTGACCAGGCTGACGACGCTCGACGGAGCTGTGATGAGGGTGGAGCCGATCTGGAAGATGAAGACGGCGTTCGGGTCGCCCATCGCGTCGAGGGTGACGGTCCCGGTGAGGTTCAGCGACGAACTCGCCTTGTAGACGCCGGGCGTCAGCGTCAGCCCTCCGATGTCACCGGGCGAGGTCAGGATGGCCGTGGGGGCCCGGCCGGCGGCATCGTTGTAGGCGATGACGAGGTCGGACTGGGCCTGCGCCGCCTGCGCGTCGTTGACGTGCTGAACCCCGTTCACGGCTCCGGGGGGAAAGCCCGTCACGCTGGTGCCCGGGAAGAGCCCCAGGTCGCCGTTGATGACGCTGGGGCCGGTGTTGGTGACGGTTGAGCCCGCCAGGATCGCATAGCTGGTATCAGTCCCCAGCCCCACCGGTGCGGTTGCGGCGTGCGCGGGGCTGGGGACCAGGCCGGCCGTCGCGAGCAACGTCAGTCCGGACAGCAGGACGGACGCCCCCGCGAGTCGAGTGCGTCTACGCCCTCGTCCCGGTGGAGCGGACAACATGGCATCGACTGCCATAGGACAGGACCCTTTCTTGTCGCCGTTGAACTCCGTCACCCGAAGAGGGCATTCGGAGCGCCGCTGGTGGTTTCCGGTCAGGCCTCACGCCCTCGCACTCGCGCCGGAGGGCTTTCGACGATCGGAGCCGACCAGGGCAGGTGATGGAGAGTCACCAACTCACTACACCGTGCAACAACAACATGAAAAGAAGAGAGTGATAAAGATGCAACGGAGTGACGCACCAGCGCCGATCGGGGAATGACCCCCATCCCGCAGCGTCATTCGTCTACGTACCAAATGGCGGGTTTGTCCCTCCACTGGCAGCCGACGGCCGGCAGCTGTCGGCCGGGGGGATGGGGGCTACCCGGGTCGCCGCCAACGCCATAGCAGTACCGTTTTTTCCTCTTGGCCGCGCCCGGGCCGGTGAATCACGTATCGCCCCGTGATCCCAATCGTTGGCCCGATCATGAACGACCTAACGAATCCGCAGGAAGAGGCGCTCACTGCGGCCGCCGGTGACGCCGGCACGGTGGCCGAGCGCTGCCGTGCCGCAGGTGGCCTCCTCAGGGTCACCCTCGGTGAACTGCGCGCGGAAGTCGGCTACCGAAGACTCGGCAAGTACGTCCTGGAAGAACTGGCCGAACGCCTTACCGAGGAGGGGCTCGGTTGGTTCCCGGCGTGGCGGCTCTCCCCGAGGGAGAACGGCGAGCCGCGGAAGGAACACGACCTGTGGGTGTTCCTCCGGGACGGCGGCCTGCGCTGCCAGGTCATCGACGCGGTCCAGGCTCCCGACGGCTCCGACGTCCCCGCGGTCCTGAACGGCCTGCTCACCGGCCGTCCCCAGAATCTCTCCCCGGAGCGCAAGCTCGGCCTCATTCGCGAAATCCTCGGGCTCTGACCTACACCCGAGAATCCGCCCACCGGATTCCACCCGCGCACCCGAACGTGCGCGGCGCTGTGCCGGACACCGCCGTCGGGGTCCCAGCACAGCGCCTCGGCACCTGCCGTCAGTCGGCCAGCGGGAGGTAGACCCGGTTGCCCTGGGCCGCGAACTCGGCCGACTTCTCGGCCATGCCCGCCAGGGCCTCGGCGTCGAACCCGCTGGAGACGGCCGTCGATCCGTCACCGTGCTCGTCGCGGATCTTCTGGGAGATCTTCATCGAACAGAACTTCGGGCCGCACATCGAGCAGAAGTGCGCGGTCTTGGCAGGCTCGGCGGGGAGGGTCTCGTCGTGGAAGGCGCGGGCGGTCTCCGGGTCGAGGGCCAGGTTGAACTGGTCCTCCCAGCGGAACTCGAAGCGGGCGTCGGAGAGGGCGTCGTCCCAGGCCTGGGCGCCGGGGTGGCCCTTGGCCAGGTCGGCGGCGTGGGCGGCGATCTTGTAGGTGATCACGCCGGTCTTGACGTCGTCCCGGTTGGGCAGGCCCAGGTGCTCCTTGGGGGTCACGTAGCAGAGCATCGCGGTGCCCCACCAGGCGATCATCGCGGCGCCGATGCCCGAGGTGATGTGGTCGTAGCCGGGGGCGACGTCCGTGGTCAGCGGGCCGAGGGTGTAGAACGGCGCCTCGTCGCAGATCTCCTTCTGGAGATCCATGTTCTCCTTGATCTTGTTCATCGGGACGTGGCCCGGGCCCTCGATCATCACCTGGACGTCGTGCTCACGGGCGATCCGGCCGAGCTCGCCGAGGGTCTTCAGCTCGGCGAACTGCGCCTCGTCGTTGGCGTCCGCGATCGAGCCCGGGCGCAGGCCGTCGCCGAGCGAGAAGGTGACGTCGTAGGACGCCAGGATGGAGCAGAGTTCCTCGAAGTTGGTGTAGAGGAAGTTCTCCTGGTGGTGGGCCAGACACCAGGCCGCCATGATCGAGCCGCCGCGCGAGACGATGCCGGTCTTGCGGCGCGCGGTGAGCGGGACGTAGCGCAGCAGCACACCGGCGTGGACGGTCATGTAGTCGACGCCCTGCTCGCACTGCTCGACGATCGTGTCCCGGTAGACCTCCCAGCTCAGCTCCTCGGCCCTGCCGTCCACCTTCTCCAGGGCCTGGTAGAGCGGCACGGTGCCGATCGGCACCGGGGAGTTGCGCAGGATCCACTCGCGGGTGGTGTGGATGTTGCGGCCGGTGGAGAGGTCCATGACGGTGTCCGCGCCCCAGCGGGTGGCCCAGGTCATCTTCTCCACCTCCTCCTCGATCGAGGAGGTCACGGCGGAGTTGCCGATGTTGGCGTTGATCTTCACCAGGAAGTTGGTGCCGATGACGGCCGGCTCCACCTCCGGGTGGTTCACGTTGACCGGGATGACGGCCCGGCCGCGGGCCACCTCGGCGCGCACGTACTCCGGCGCCAGGCCCTCGCGCAGCGCCACGAACTCCATCTCCGGCGTCACCACACCCCGCTTTGCGTAGGCGAGTTGGGTGACGGCGGCGCCACCGCGACCGCGCAGCGGGCGACGCGGCCGGCCGGGGAAGACGGCGTCCAGGTTGCGCAGGTTCCCGCCGCGCGGCGAGGTGTGCTTGATCCCGTCGTCCTCGGGGCGCGGCTCGCGGCCGTCGTACTCCTCGACGTCGCCGCGCTGGCGGATCCAGGCGTCCCGCAGGGCGGGCAGGCCGCGCCGCACATCGGGCTCGAAGGACGGGTCGGTGTACGGGCCGGAGGTGTCGTACAGCGGGACGGACCCGCCGTTGGTGAGCCGCACCTCGCGGTACGGAACGCGCAGGTCGGGGCGCGACCCCTCGCGGTAGGACTTGCGCCAGGCCGGGGTCGGGTAGCCGGTGCGCTCGCTGCTGGGGGCGCCCTGGGCAGACTGCGGCTGTGCTTCGAACGTGGTCATCTGACCTCTACTCCCTACGCCGGCATTACCCGGTCAGGTTCCTGCGGTCGACGCAGCCGTCGGTCCGTCCGTCGACGTCCCGGTCAGCGTCCTCTCAGCCCGGTGCTCCGAGCTCCCGCGTCGCAGGCGGTGTTGCCTGCACACGACGCCCAACACGGTAGCGAGCCGATCGCCGCAGGTCCAGAGCGCCCCACCCCGCCCGGTCGGCCCGCCCGGTCACCCGGCCCGGTCGAGCGACCGACGTCGTCGTCGACCTCTTCGGCTACTACCCGCAACCAGTAGCCGATCGGATACCGGAGAACGGCCGAGGCCCGGTCCCCCTCTCGTGGGGGGCCGGGCCTCAGGGCGGCGTTACGGGGTGGTGGGTCAGCTCTTGGCGGCCTTCTTCACCAGGACCACCACGGCGGCGGCGATGCCGACCACCACCAGCAGCTTGATCACGATCGAGAGCAGGGCGCCGACGACGCCGAACACGAAGGCGACGATGTTCCAGGCCAGCACCAGGACCAGCACCGGGATGACGATGTTGCGCACCCAGGAGGGCAGCGACTTCCAGAGCTCAGCCATGTCGGTTCCTCTTCTCCCCTCGGGTCGGCCGCCGTCCGGTGCCGCATCCCGCTTGCTTTCGGTACTTCGATCGTACGGTGGCGCGAGTGCCGGAACGAGGCCCAACGGCCCGGAGAGAACCCCGAGATCACCCCGAGCCCGACCCCCCGGGTGACCCCCGAGAATTCGTCCGGCGGCGTACAACCCCCGGCGTTCCCAAGCGTCCAACCAGTGCCGGAAGAACGCCTGTCCGGTGCCATCGACCAGGGGGGAACCTGTCATGCGGGCCAGAACAGCCGTGTCCACCGCCGCTCTCGCGGCGCTCAACCTGACCGTGGCGGCGCTCGCCGCGGTCCCGGCGACCGCGGCACCGGCGGCCGTGACCGCCGCCGCCGACGTGACCGCACCGGCCGGGTTCGTCGGGATGTCCCCGACCCGGATCCTGGACACCCGCTCCTTCGACCAGACCCCGTCGCACGACCACTTCGGACCGCTCAAGGAAGGCGAGTACTACAGCACCCCGGTCTCGCAGCGCTGCGGCAACCACCCGCCGATGTACTGCGGTTCCGCCGTGCCGACCGACGCCACGGCCGTGGTGGTCAACCTCACCGTGACCGACCCGACCGCCGACGGCTACGTCACGCTCGCCGCCAAGGCCGGCCCGGCCGGCACCAAGCCCGCCACCTCCAGCATCAACTTCAAGGCCGGCCAGACCATCTCCAACCTGGTCACGATCGCGGTCGGTCCGGTCGGCCGGGGCGCCCCCTGGATCAACGTCTACAACAACGCGGGCACCGCCCATGTCGTGCTCGACGTGGTCGGGTACTACCGGACCGCGGCGACCGACAAGTACGGCCCGCTGACCCCGACCCGGATCGCCGACAGCCGCAGCGACGGCACCGGGCGGCTCGGCGGCGACGCGGTACGCACCTACCAGGTCGCCCGCCCCGAGCTGGGGACCGCGGACGCCACCTCGGTGGTCCTCAACGTCACCACCACGGACGGCTCCTGGGACAGCTTCCTGACCGCGTACCCGAGCGGGACGCAGCGGCCCGCCTACGGCTCGAACGTCAACTTCCCGGTGGGATCGACGGTCGCGAACCAGGTCGTGGTGCCGGTCGGCGCGGACGGGCGGATCGACGTCTACAACCGCGCCGGCTGGGTGCACGTGATCGTCGACGTCGTCGGCTACTACGGCCCGTCCGGAACGGGCCTGTTCAGCGCGCTCACGACGCCGGTCCGCAACCTCGACACCCGGATCACCGGTGGCAAGCTCCAGCAGGGGGCGACCACGGCCGTCCAGGCGGTGCCCACGGACGGCTCCGTCCCGAACGTGCTGGGTGTCGAGGCCAACATCACGATCACCGACGTGACCGACTCCGGCCACCTCACGGTGTTCCCGGGCGGGGGCCTGCCGCCGAACACCTCCACCGTCAACGTCGAACCCGGGCAGACCGTCGCCAACTCGGTGACCACCGGGGTCACCGGCGGGGGCACCTACTCGGTCTTCAACCACGGCGGCCCGGTGAACGTCGTCGCCGACCTGACCGGCTACTTCGTCACCGGCTGACCCGGCACCGCCCGCCCGTCGTCCGCCCGTCGTCCAGGTACCGTGCGGACGGCGGACGGCGGGCGGCCGCACCCGCGCGGCTTCAGACCGGCCAGCGCTCTCCGCGCCAGGCGGCGTCCCAGAACATCCACTCGTAGCGCGAGGTGGTCACGAAGTGCTCGACCACCTTGCGGCGCTCGGCCGCGGACAGCTCCTCACCGAGCCGGTCGGTGAGCGCCAGCACCCGGCGGACCACCGACTGGAAGGCCTCGTCGCCGTAGGTGGCGATCCACTTGGCGTACAGCGGGTCGGGCGAGCCCTGGGCGAGCAGCGCCTCGCCGACCCGGGCGTAGATCCAGTAGCAGGGCAGCACCGCGCCGACCGCCTCGGCGAAGGAGCCGCCGTAGACGGTGGCCAGCAGGTAGCTGGTGTAGGCCCGGGTGGTGGGCAGCACGGGCTCGGCGGCGGCCTCCTCGGCGCTGCCGCCGAAGGCGGTCAGGAACTCGGCGTGCATGCCCTGTTCGGCGGCGAGCGCGCCGACCGCGTCGTCGGCGAAGGCCCGGACGTCCTGCTCGCCGGGCGCCTTCGCGGCGCAGACGGCGAGCGCGCGGGCGTAGTCGCGCAGGTAGTGCGAGTCCTGGACGACGAAGTGGCGGAAGGCCGCGCGCGGCAGGGTGCCGTCGGTGAGCCCGGCCAGGAAGGGGTGGGCGAGGATCTCGGCGTACACCGGCTCGATGGCCGCCCAGAGTTCTTCGGTCAGCGTCTTGGTGCTCATGACGCCGACCCTAACCGGCGGGGCGCTCAGTCCTCCGGCGGGGAGAACACCACCAGGACGCGCAGTTCCTCGGTGATGTGGTGGAACCGGTGCGGGGTTCCGGCCGGCACGTACACCACCGTGCCGCGAGCGACCGTGGCGGTCTCGGCGCCGACGGTCAGCTCGGCCCGGCCGCTGATCACCTGGTAGATCTCGTCCTGGTCGTGCGCGGTCTGGGTGTCGGTGTCGCCGGGGGCGAGCGCGTACAGCCCGGCGGACATCCGCGGTTCGCGCAGGAACCGCAGGTACGCACCGTCGTTGGCCGCCCGTTCGGCGTCCAGTCCGTCCAGCCGGAAGAGCTTCACCGCCGCCGTCCTCCCTCGTTCTCGGGCCCGTCCGTCCACCTCCCGGACCAGGGGCATTCAACACCACCCCGCCGTCCGGTGGTTCCGCCGGGACGGGGGTACCTGTCAGGCTTGGGCGGCATGAAGGGTTTCGTCATCAAGACACTGATCAACGCGGCGGCCATCTGGGTCGCCGCCTGGATCGTCAGCGGCATCCAACTCGCCGAGGGCAACGCGGACTGGCAGCACAAGGCGCTGACGGTGCTCGGCGTCGCCGTCGTGTTCGGCGTGGTGAACTGGCTGATCAAGCCGGTGGTCAAGCTGTTCTCGCTCCCCCTGTTCATCCTCACGCTGGGTCTGATCACCTTCGTGATCAACGCCCTGATGCTCCTGCTCACCTCCTGGGCCTCCGGGAAGCTGAGCCTGGACTTCCACGTGACCAACTTCGTTTCCGCGCTGGTCGGTTCGCTGATCATCAGCCTGGTCTCGTGGGGCCTGCACCTGGCCCTGGACGACGACTGACCGGCGGCGCGCGGACAGCTGAGAGGGGCCCGCACCCGGGTGTTCCACCGGGTACGGGCCCCTTCGCCGTTCTCGCCGCGCGGCCTGCCGGCGCCGGACCGCTCACCCCGCGTTCTCGCGCCCCTTGAGCAGGTCGGCGAGCTGGGCGTCGATGTCCCGCCCGGTGAACTCCTGTCCCATCGGCACCAGCCGGTCGGTGCGCGCCAGGAAGGCGATCAGCGGCGCGGACGAGGCGCACAGCAGGGCGTCGCCGTCGGGGGAGCGCAGCACGATGCGGACCTCCGAGAGCTCGTCGCCGACCGGGCGGATGTGCACGTCGCCCTCGCCCGCCGGCCCGCTGATCCCGTCGAGCAGCAGCTCCCGCGCGAAGTACCAGGTGACCGGGGCGTCTCCGGGGAGGTGGAAGGTGAGCCGGACGGCGTACGGATCGTCGGCCTCGTACGCCAGGTCCACCGGGAGGCGGAAGGAGAGCTCGTGCGAGACCACGAGGTTCATCACCAGGTGACCCTGGACTGTGCTGTGCTGCATGGCGCCAGTACCTCTCGTTCTGCCCGCGCCGTCGGTCTGCTGGCCCGATGGCGGCCGGACATGTTTTCGACGGTTTTTGTGACGGTTTATGCAACCAATCCACGTTCGATCATCATCGTCCCGTTTGGGGATGTAGCGGACAAGGTGTGCTTTTTCAAATGGTGAACGAGCCGGAGCTGGTCCAGACCAAGTGGCGTCAGGAGATGAACGCCGGGCTCATCGCCCCCACCCCGCGCCGCAGTTGGCGGGCGGCGGGCCCCAGCCGGTCGGCCTGATCGACCGGGAGCGACAGGGCCATGGTGGCGACCACCGGGCCGATGGTGATCGGGACGGCCGCGCAGACCGTGCCGAGCACGTACTCCTGCCGCTCCAGCACGGGCATGGTCGGCCGCAGCGAGGCGAGCCGGCGCAGCACCGCGCTCTCACCGGTGAGGGTGGACGGGGTGAGCCCGGCCGGCGGGTGGCGGGCGAGGTGGTCACGGCGTTCCTCCTCGGGCAGTTGGCCGAGCAGGCACTGGCCGATGGCGTGCGCGTGGGCGGTGGCCCGGAAGTCCGCCCAGGGCTCGACGGCGGGCCGGCTCGGGTCCTCGACCACCTCCACCACGTGGACCTCGCCGTCCCGGTAGAGCGCGAAGTAGACGGCGGCGCCGAGTTCGTCCCGCAGGGACTGCATCCGCGTCCTCAGGTCGGGGTCGCCGGGCCGCGCGCCGGTGCGGGCTATGCCGTCGAGCGCCTCCCCGTGGAAGAAGCGCCCCTCGGAGCGCCGCAGATAGCCCTCGTGGGCCAGGGTCCGCAGCAGGTGGTAGGCGGTGCCGAGAGGCAGTCCGGCGGCCCGGGCCAGCTGCTTGGCGGTCGCTCCGTGCCGGAAGCCGCCGACCGCCTCCAGCAGCCGCAGCGCCCGCTGGACGGAGCCGATCAGGGTGGGCCCGCGGTCCGCGGCCGCCCGCCGCGACCCGGCCGCCCCGGACTCCCGCGCGATCCGGGGCTCCCGGGCGGTCCCGAACGGCCGCGTCCGCTCGGACGGCCGTGTCCGCTCGGACGGCGGCGGCTTCCCGCAGGGCTGCGTCTTCCCGAGCGGCTGCGTCTTCCCGAAAGGCTGTGCGATCCGATCCATGCCACCCAACCCCCAGCCCGAGTCCCTCGTACAGGTCCGTGCCCAGAACGGGCATGCGGAGCGAAACCTCCGATTTGCCCGATAGCTGCTCATTGCAGCACAGCGGGGCCCCGAACGGATGCACCCGACCGGGTCGGCGTTTCGACCCGTTCCCGGTGCGTTTCGCCCTGTTCCCCGGGTTTCGCCCCCGCCCCGGCGCGGGAGAATCCCGCACAACGCGCCAGTCCCGGAGGTGGCCATGGGCCCCGAGAACCGCACTCCGCCACCGCGCCCCGTCGTGAAGCGCACCGCGCGGGCGATCCTGCTGGAGCTCGACCCGGACGATCCGTACGGCCCGGCGTCGATCGTGCTGATCCGGCGGGTCCGGCCGGGCTCGCCGCACCCGTACTGGATCACCCCCGGCGGCGGGGTCGAGCGCGAGGACCGGACGGTGGTCGAGGCGCTGCACCGCGAGGTGGACGAGGAGCTCGGCGGCAAGGTCGTGGACGTGGTGCCCGCCTTCGTCGACACCATCAGCCACACCATGCCCCAGCCACCGGCCGGGGGGACCGCCGTCGACGACGGCACCCCGCCGCACCCGCACGGGGTCAAGGTGCAGCACTTCTTCGTCTGCCGGCTCACCGAGATGGACCTCAGCCGGCGGCACGGGCCCGAAGTGACCGACCCCAACGGCGAGTACGAGGTGGTCCGGCTGCCGTTCACCCGCGAGGGCGTCACCTCGGTCAACGTGGTCCCGCCCCGGCTGCGGGCGTACCTGGCGGCCAACATCGAGGGCATCCGCGCGCTCCTCGCACCCGACCTCGGGTGATCAACCCGCGGTCGGGTCGCCGACCGGGTCGTGCCGGATCCGCTCGGCCGGCACCCCGGCCCGCAGCAGTGCCCCGACGCCCGTGCGCACCATCGCGGGCGGCCCGCTGAGCACCGCCTCGCGCCCGGTCCACGGGCCGAACCGGCTCACCACCTCGGGCAGTTCGCCGGTCAGCGGCCCGCCGGGCAGCAGGCCCCCGGGCAGCAGGCCCCCGGGCAGCAGGACACCCGCCGGGGCGCCGCCGGACAGCACCGGACGGACCGTC
This sequence comes from Kitasatospora sp. NPDC054768, assembly GCF_053612025.1. Classification (NCBI taxonomy): domain Bacteria; kingdom Bacillati; phylum Actinomycetota; class Actinomycetes; order Kitasatosporales; family Streptomycetaceae; genus Kitasatospora; species Kitasatospora sp. NPDC054768. Next base: position 18,636 of record NZ_JBSHBN010000017.1, on the reverse strand, counting down.
AGCCACCGGTTCCGCGCGGCCAGTTCGCGCAGCTCGCCCAACGCGTACAGCTCCTCGGCCCGGCGGGCCCCGTAGAACACCTCGACCCGGCGGCCGGACACGCCGTGCTCGACCGCCTCCTCGACCAGGGCGCGGATCGGCGCGATGCCGGTGCCCCCGCCGAGGCAGAGCAGGTCCGCACCCGCCGCGTGGTCGACGGTCATCGAGCCGGCCGCCGGACCGAGCCGCAGCACGTCCCCGGGCGCGGCCCGGTGGACCAGCGCGTTGCTCACCCAGCCCGCCTGGACGGCCTTGACATGGAAGGTCAGCAGCCCGTCCGGGCGGGGCGCACCGGCGAAGGAGTACTGCCGCCAGACCCTCGGCCACCAGGGCGTCTCCAGAGCGGCGTACTGCCCGGCCCGGAACGGGTACGCCTGGTCCGGGCGGACGGTGATCGCCGCGACGTCCCGGGTGCGGCGCTCGTGCCGGACGATCTCGCCCTGCCACCAGGGCGGCGAGGTGCGGGCGTCCTCCTCGGCGGCCTCGATCACGGCCGAGGAGATCATCCGGTAGGCGCGGCGCCAGGCCGATTCGGCCTCGGCGCCCCAGTGGCCGCCCGCGTACCGGGCCAGCGTCGCCACCAGGCACTCCTCCACCGCGGCGTCGTGCCCGGTCAGCATGCCGTACCGACGGTGGTCACGGCCGAGCCCGGTCAGCGTGGCGCGCAGGGCCACCGGCTGGTCGATCTCGCGCACGACGGCCAGCAGGGTGCGGAACAGCCGGTCGCGGTGGACGTCCATGGCGGCGGGGAAGGAGGGGCGGAGCTCGGGGTGGCGCAGGAAGAGCAGCGCGAAGAAGTGCGCGGTGGCCCGGTCGGCGTCCGGCTCGACGGCGGCGAGGCCGGCCCGGACCAGCGCGACCTCCCGGCTGGTGAGCGGCGGTCGGCCGGCGGTCCCGTCCTGGCCGACGGCGGGGAGTCCGGCAGTGGGGAGCGCGACGGCGGGCGGTGCGGCCGGGAGCTGCCCGACGGGGGTCCGCACGCCCCAGGCCTCGCTCCACCGGTCGCCCGGCCCGGCCCAGTTGAGGCCGGGCGCGTCGGCGAACAGCGGGCGGAAGGGGGTGGGGTCCGGAGCGAGGACGGGGCCGGAACCGGGCGCGGTGCCGGAACCGAAAACGGGAACGGGGCCGGTGGCGGGCACGGCCGGGGGGTGCGGCGGCCGGGCCGGGATCACCGGCCGGACGGGCTCCAGCAGCGACACCGGCGGCAGCACCGCCGTCGGCGCCTCCGCCGCCGCCAGGGGCGGCAGGTCCGGCGGGTCCGGCGGGTCCAGGGGCGTCGGCGGCCGGACGGCGACCTCCCGCGCCACCTCCCGCGCCGGGGCCCGCCCGGACGCGCCCGCCGGCAGGCCCGGGACGGAGGCGGCCCCCGCCGAGCCGTGTCCGGTGCGGACCAGGACTGTCCCGCGGGACTTCACCGCTACGTTTCGAGTACCCAAGAAAATCGTTTCGCCTCCGGCCGGCTGCGCCACCACTCGGCTTGTCCCTACTGGCGCCAGGGCAGCGTGGCACGGCCGGAGCGCTCCTCCGACGAATCGCGCGAAGCCCGGACATCCGGGCCGGGGACGCGCTACTCTCCCCGGTCCGCGGTCGCCCTGGGTGCCCCTCCGTGCACCCAGGGCGACCGCGCCTGTCCGTTTCGGCGGCCGGGATCAGAGCTGTCGCAGCAGCATCCCCGGCTGCTCCACGCAGTCGGCGACGAACCGCAGGAAGCCGCCCGCCGTCCCGCCGTCGCAGACCCGGTGGTCGAAGGTGAACGACAGCTGGGTCACCTCGCGCACCGCCAACTCCCCCTGATGGACCCAGGGTTTGGCCACGATCCGGCCGACCCCGAGCATCGCCGCCTCCGGGTGGTTGAGGATCGGGGTGGAGCCGTCCACGCCGAACACCCCGTAGTTGTTCAACGTGAAGGTGCCGCCGGTCAGTTCGGCCGGGGTGAGCGCGCCGCCGCGCGCCGCCCCGGTCAACCGGGCCAGCTCCTCGCCGAGTTGTTCGGTGCTGCGGTTCTGCGCGTCCCGGACCACCGGGACGACCAGCCCGCGCTCGCCCTGCGCGGCGAAGCCCAGGTGCACCGCCGAATGCCGGACGATGCCCGAACCGTCCTCGGTCACGGAGGAGTTGAGCTCCGGGAAGCGCGCCAGCGCGACGGTGCAGATCCGCGCCAGCAGCGCCAGCACGCTCACCTTCGGCCCCGGCGTGGCGTTCAACTGCCTTCGCAGCGCCATGAGTTCGGTGGCATCCGCATCCACCCAGCAGGTCGCCGCCGGGATCTCCCGGTGGCTGCGGCTCAGCTTCTCGGCCACCGCCTTGCGCAGTCCGCGCAGCGGGACCACACCGTCCCGCACGGCCGGTCCGGCGGGCGCCGGAGCGGCCACCCTGGCCGCGACCGCCCGTTCGACGTCCGCACGCATGATCAGTCCGTCCGGCCCGCTCCCGGCGAGCGCGGTCAGGTCGACCCCCTGCTCCCGGGCCAGCCGCCGCACCAGCGGCGAGATCACCGGCACCACCGCGGGCCCGGTCGGCACCGCCGGAGCCCGCACGGCCACCGCACCGGCCACCGCACCCACCGCAGTACCGGCCGAAGCACCAGCAGCGGCACCGCCACCGGACACGACCGGGGCCGGCACCGCGGCCGGCCCCCCGACCCGGCGCCGGCGCCCGCCCCGGCCCGGCTCGGCGACGCCGAACCCGACCAGCGGCCGCTCCACCTCGGAGGCCGCGGGAGCGGCGACGACGCCCGGCTCGTCCGGAGCCTGCGGACCGCTCCCCGACGACGGCCCCACCGCGACCGTCACCAGCGGCGCACCCACGGCGATCTCCTCGCCCACCTCGCCGTACCGCGCGGTGACCACCCCGCCGTACGGACAGGGCACCTCCACCACGGCCTTGGCGGTCTCCACCTCCACCACCGGCTGGTCGACGGCGATCACCTCGCCGACCTCGACCATCCAGCGCACCACCTCCGCCCCGGTGAGACCCTCACCGAGGTCGGGCAGCCGGAACTCGCGCACGACGGGCATCATCCTCGGTCCTCCCACTGGAGCCGGGCGACCGCGTCCAGGATCCGGTCCACCCCGGGCAGGTGGTGGTGCTCCAGCATCGGCGGCGGGTACGGGATGTCGAAGCCGGTGACCCGCAGCACGGGCGCGGCCAGGTGGTGGAAGCAGCGCTCGGTGACCCGGGCGGCGATCTCCGCGCCGGTGCCGCCGAAGCCGCTCGCCTCGTGCACCACCACGGCCCGGCCGAGCGAGCGCACCACCCGGCAGACCGTCTCGTCGTCGAAGGGCACCAGGGTGCGCAGGTCCAGCACCGCGAGGTCCCAGCCCTCGGCCTTCGCCGTCTCGGCCGCCTCCAGGCAGACCGGCAGCGAGGGGCCGTAGGTGATCAGCACGGCGGAGGTGCCGGTGCGCCGCAGCACCGCCCGGCCGATCGGTTCGACCGGCGTCGCCGGGTCGAAGTCGGCCCTGCCCCAGTAGAGCCGCTTGGGCTCCAGGAAGACCACCGGGTCGTCGGAGGCGATCGAGGCGCGCAGCAGCCCGTACGCGTCGGCCACCGTCCCCGGCGTGACCACGTGCAGGCCGGGGGTGCTGGTGTAGTACGCCTCGGAGGCGTCGCTGTGGTGCTCGACGCCGCCGATGCCGCCGCCGTACGGGATGCGGACGGTGATCGGCAGCGGCAGCCTGCCGGCCGTGCGGTTGCGCATCTTGGCGACGTGCGAGAACAGCTGCTCCAGCGCCGGGTAGGCGAAGGCGTCGAACTGCATCTCGACGACCGGGCGCAGCCCGTACATCGCCATGCCGATCGCGGTGCCGAGGATGCCGGCCTCGGCCAGCGGGGTGTCCAGGCAGCGCTCCGGGCCGAACTCGGCGGTGAGCCCGTCGGTGATCCGGAAGACACCGCCGAGCGCGCCGACGTCCTCGCCGAGCACGTGCACCGCCGGGTCCTCGCGCATGGCGTCCCGCAGCGCGGAGTTGAGCGCCTGGGCCATGCTCGACGGGCGGACGTCGGAGGGGCGCCGCGCGGCGGCCCTGCCGAGGGTGGGCGCGGGCGACGGGTGGGAGGTGCTCACCGGTCCGCCACCTCCGCCTCGGCGGCCAGTTCTTCGGCCAACTGGGCTGCCTGCTCCCGCAGTTGCGGCGTCGGTTCGGCGAAGACGTGGGCGAACAGCGCCATCGGGTCCAGGGCCGGGTCGGTGTGGAACTCGGCCCGCATCCGGGCCGCCAGCGCCTCGGCCTCGTCGGCCGCCTCCCGCACCAGCCGGTCGTCCAGCACGCCGAGCCCGCGCAGCGCGCGCTCCATCAACAGGATCGGGTCGTGCTCGCGCCAGGCGGCCACCTCGGGCTCGGTGCGGTAGCGGGTGGCGTCGTCGGCGTTGGTGTGGGCGTCGATCCGGTAGGTCAGCGCCTCGACCAGGGTCGGGCCGCCGCCGGCCCGGGCCCGCTCGACCGCCTCGGTCAGCACCGAGTGCACGGCGGGCGCGTCGTTGCCGTCCACCAGCCGGCCCGCCATGCCGTAGCCGACGGCCTTGTGGGCCAGGCTCGGTGCGGCGGACTGGGCGCTGAGCGGGACGGAGATCGCGTAGCCGTTGTTCTGCACCAGGAAGACCACCGGGGCGCCGAGCACGGCCGCGAAGTTCAGCGCCTCGTGGAAGTCGCCCTCGCTGGTGCCGCCGTCGCCGAGCATCGCCAGCGCGACCACCGGCTCGCCGCGCAGCCGGGCGGCGTGCGCCAGCCCGACGGCGTGCGGGGCCTGGGTGGCGAGCGGGGTGCAGAGCGGGGCGGTGCGGCTGGCCCGCGGGTCGTAGCCGGTGTGGGCGTTGCCGCGCAGCAGGGTCAGCGCCTCCAGCGGGTCGACGCCCCGGGAGACCACCGCGAGGGTGTCGCGGTAGCTGGGGAAGAGCCAGTCGTGCTCGCCGAGCACCAGCGCGGCGGCGACCTGGCAGGCCTCCTGGCCGGTGGACGCCGGGTAGACGGCGAGCCTGCCCTGCTTGGTCAGGGTGGTGGCCTGCTGGTTGTAGCGGCGGCCGACGACCAGCCGGCGGTAGAGCTCGCGCAGCAGGGCCGGGTCGTACTTCTCCAGGGCCGGGGTGCCGAGCGCCCGGACGGGGGACGGGTCCGGGAGGAGGGGCGCCGGGTCGGTGCGCGGAGCGGTGGCCCCGGGCAGCCAGCCGGGCACGCTCGTGTGGTGTCTGTGGTCGAGAACGGTCATCTCGGGGCACCTCCAGGGGTGGCGGGGGCTCCCTACCGATTGTTCGGTCGTCTGTTCATCTTGACCAGAAGCGTGACAAGGTGGTGGACATTCGGCCTGTTCGGCGGTCGACTGGTGGCAGTGTGTCCAATCGGTGGGGGTGGGGGGTCATGTCTGCTGAACAGATGTCCAGACTCGATCAGGTCGACCGGTCGATCCTTCGGCTGCTGCAGCAGGACGGTCGCGCCTCCATCCGCTCGGTGGCCGAGCGGGTGCACGTGTCCCGGGCCAACGCGTACGCCCGGATCTCCAGAATGGTCGAGGACGGCATCATCCGCGGCTTCACTGCCAGGGTGGACCACGAACGGGCAGGTCAGACCGCGTCCGCGTACGTCACCCTGAAAATCGTCCAGAACTCCTGGCGGACGGTGCGCGAACGGCTGCTGGAGCTGCCCGGGGTGGCGCACATCGCGCTGGTCGGCGGGGACTTCGACGTCCTGCTGCTGGTGCACACCGCCGACAACCAGGCCCTGCGGGAGCTGGTGCTGGGCAGCATCCAGTCCATTCCCCAGGTGCTCGGCACCCGGACCATGCTGGTCTTCGAGGAGACCGACCAGGTGCCGCCGATCTGACCGGTCGGGCCGCCGATCCGACCGGCCGGCCCGCCGGTCCCACCGATCGGCCCACCTGTCGGCCCGCCGCGGCGGGCCGGGCCGGTCAGCGCGCCCGCAGCCCGTCGAAGGCCAGGTGGACCACCGCGTCCGCGACCCCGTCGGCGGCCTTGAGCCCCGGCCGGTACCACTCCACGATCGAGTTGATCATCCCGAACAGCAGCCGGGTGGCCAGCCTGGGCTCCACGTCCGCGCGCAGCGCGCCGTCCGCGACCGCCGCCCGCAGCAGCTCGGCCACCTGGTGGTCGAAGTCCCGCCGGCGCTCCAGCGCCCACTGCTCGGTGGCCGTGTTGCCGCGCACCCGCAGCAGCAGCGTCACGTACGGCAGTTCCTCCAGCAGCACCTCGGCGGTGCGCCGCACCACGTGCTCCAGCCGCTCCACCGCCGGGCCCCGGACCGCGGCCGGCTCGACCAGGATCGCGAACAGCCCGTCCAGCGCCCGCCCGACCGCCAGTCGCAGCAGTTCCTCCTTGCCGCGCACGTGGTGGTAGATGGAGGACTTGGAGATCCCGGCCGCCCGGGACAGGTCCTCCATGGAGGTGCCGTCGTAGCCGCGCTCGTTGAACACGTCGACGGTCACCGCGAGCAGTGACTCCACGGTGTAGGCGGTGCGCGTGGTGTGATCGGCCATCCTCCGAGTATCCCCGGCCGCCCCCCGCGTTACGCGATCGGGTCCGACTGGTCCACACCGGCCCGGAAAGGCAGGCCCTAGAATCTCCGGACGATCCGTCCACGTCCAGAGCACTGGGGTCCACGGCTGATGAACGCAATACCGGCAGTCGCCTCCGACATGCCAGAGCAGCGCAGCGAGGAGCCGGCGGACACCGGGCGCACCTGGCAGGAACGCGGTCGCGACCTGGTGGTCCGCTACGGACCGGCCGTCTGGTGCTACGCGGTGCTGAAGCTGATCGGCTTCACCGTCTTCATGAAGCTGCTCTCCTTCGCCGGTGACTACGCCAAGAAGCCGGCCCGGTTCGGCGGCGGCGCCAACCCCTGGGACGTGCTGGCCACCTGGGACGGCTGGTGGTACCAGCAGGTGGCGCAGTTCGGCTACCACCCGGCGCTCGTACCGATCCCCAACGGTCCGATCGGCTACACCATCGAGCAGAACTCGGCCGCCTTCTTCCCGCTCTACCCGGGCCTGATGCGGATGGTCTCGGAGGCCACCGGCCTCGGCCTGTACGGCGCCGGAATGCTGGTCTCGGTGGTGTCCTCGCTGTTCGCCGCGGCCGGCATCTACGCCGTCGTGGAGAAGCTCACCTCGGACGCGCGCTCGGGCGTGATCGCGGCCGGCATCTGGGCGATCGTCCCGGGCTCGGGAGCCGAGTGGGCCGTCTACTCGGACTCGCTGTTCGTCGCGCTGGCCGCCTGGGCCTGCTACTGCGTGATGACCAAGCAGTGGATCGCGGCCGGGGTGATCACCCTGGTCGCCGGGCTCAACCGACCCACCTCCGCGGCCCTGATCGGCGCCGTCGGCCTGGCCGCGATCGTCGAGCTGTACCGCCGGGAGAGCGGCGTCCTGCGCCCGCTGACCGCGATGGTGCTGGCCCCGGTCGGCCTGCTCGGCTACGTCGGCTGGGTGGGCTGGCGGACGGGCGAGTGGGGCGGCTACTTCCGGATCCAGCAGGACGCCTGGATGCACTACTTCGACTGGGGCCAGGGCACCTGGCACGCGATCCGCGGGGTGATGCTGGGCCGCAGCGACTACCCCTACGGCTTCCCGGTGCCGGACCTCCTCGCCACCCTGATCGTGTTCAGCCTGCCGGTGCTGATCGTGCTGCTGGTCCGGCTGCGCCCGCCGCTGGTGCTGACCGCCTACACGCTGGCCACGATCGTCTCGGTGCTCGGCAGCCTCGGCATCTTCGGCAACGTCTCGCGCTACCTGATGCCCGTGTTCCCGCTGTTCATCGCGCTGGCGGTGGCGATGCGCAAGCTGAGCCTGCCGGTGCTGGCCACCGTCCTGGGGACCGGGGCGGTCGCCTCCGGCTGGTACGCCGGGTACATCATCTTCGAGCTCGGCGTGCCGTAGACCCGGATCACCCGAGCCCACGGGGGCGCGTCCGCCATGGACGCGCCCCCTGTGCGTTCCCGCCGGATTCCCCCGCTGCACCCCCTTGAGCCGACCGATCGTTCGGTTACTCTGTGACGTGTCCCGTCCTGCTTTTCGAGGCCCTCCGAGGAGCGCACAGATGTCCGCAGCGGTCACCCACCCCCTCGTCAGCGAGCTGGTCGAGCGCCACCAGGCCACCCTGGACGCCGCGCTCACCGCCGCCACCGAGCGCGACTACTGGTCGCCCTACCCCGAGTTCCCGAAGGCCTACGGCGAGAGCGGCCCGGCGGACGGCAAGGCCGCCTTCGACGCCCTGCTCGGCAAGCCCTTCGCCCTCGACGGCCACCCCACCGACGGCGACCAGGTCGGCGGCGAGGCCTCCCCGTACGGCGTCGAGCTGGGCATCACCTACCCGCACGCCGCCCCGGACGCGCTGATCGCCGCGCTCACCGCCGCCCGCCCCGGCTGGGCCGCCGCGACCCCGCTGGAACGCGCCGCCGTCTGCCTGGAGATCCTGCACCGGATCAACGCCCGCTCCCACGAGTTCGCCCAGGCCGTCATGCACACCACCGGCCAGGCCTACGGCATGGCCTTCCAGGCCGGCGGCCCGCACGCCCAGGACCGCGGCCTGGAGGCCGTCGCCTACGCCTACGCCGAGCAGACCCGGCTGCCCCGGCAGGCCGCCTGGACCAAGCCGCAGGGCAAGCGCGACCCGCTGGTGATGACCAAGGAGTTCACCGTCGTCCCACGCGGCCTCGCGCTGCTGATCGGCTGCAACACCTTCCCCACCTGGAACGGCTACCCGGGCCTGTTCGCCTCGCTGGCCACCGGCAACCCGGTGCTGGTCAAGCCGCACCCGCGGGCCGTGCTGCCGCTCGCGCTGACCGTGCGGATCGCCCGCGAGGTGCTCGCCGAGGCCGGCTTCGACGCCGATCTGGTCTGCCTGGCCGCCGAGCACGAGGGCGGCACCGTCGCCCAGGCGCTCGCCGTCCACCCGGCGATCAAGCTGATCGACTACACCGGCTCCACCGCCTTCGGCGACTGGCTGGAGGAGCACGCCAAGCAGGCGCAGGTGTACACCGAGAAGGCCGGCGTCAACGCGGTGGTGATCGACTCCACCGACGACTACAAGGGCATGCTGGGCAACCTGGCCTTCGCGCTCTCGCTCTACAGCGGCCAGATGTGCACCACCCCGCAGAACGTGCTGATCCCGCGCGGCGGCATCGCCACCGACCAGGGCGACAAGTCCTACGACCAGGTGGTCTCCGACCTGGCCGGCGCCATCGAGGGCCTGCTGTCCGACGACGCCCGCGCCGCGGCGATCCTCGGCGCCGTGGTCAACCCCGGGGTGCTCCAGCGCTCGGCCGCCGCGGCCGGCGGCGAGTACGGCGAACTCGCCCTCGCCCCGCGCGCGGTGACCTCGCCGGACTTCCCCGGCGCGACCGTCCGCACCCCCGCGCTGGTCAAGCTGGACGCCGACAAGCCGGACGACCGCGCGGTCTTCCGCAGCGAGTGCTTCGGCCCGGTCTCCTTCGCCGTCGCCGTCGAATCCACCGCCGCCGCCGTCGAGTTGCTGCGCACCACGGTCCGCGAGAAGGGCGCCATGACCGCCTCCGGCTACACCACCTCGCCCGCGGTGGAGGCGCTGCTGGTCGAGGCCGCGCTGGACTCCGGCGTCTCGCTCTCGCTCAACCTCACCGGCGGGGTCTACCCCAACCAGACCGCCGCCTTCTCCGACCTGCACGGCACCGGCGCCAACCCGGCCGCCAACGCGGCCTACTGCGACGGCGCGTTCGTCGCCAACCGGTTCCGCACGGTGGAGATCCGCCGGCACGCCTGAGCCGTTCGACGAGTACCCGGATCCCGGCGGTCACCCACCGCCGGGACCCGGCGGTTCACAGCCCCGACGGCGCCCGCGATGATGGAGGCTGGGAGAACGCCGGGAACGGCGTCCGACCGCCCTCCGAGGAACGGGAGCTGAATACATGGCCGTGAAGCCGACGACCGAAACCGACGTCCTGATCGTCGGCGCCGGACCGACCGGACTGCTGCTGGCCGGCGACCTCGCCGCCGCCGGGGTCGGCGTCACGGTGCTGGAGAAGCGGGCCGCCGAGTCCAACCTCACCCGGGCCTTCGCCGTGCACGCCCGCAGCCTGGAGCTGCTGGACGCCCGGGGCCTGGCCGAGGAGCTGATCGCCACCGGCCGTCCGCTCGCCGAACTGAGGATGTTCGACCGCTTCGGCATCGACCTCGGCTCGCTGCCCACCCGCTTCCCGTTCGTCCTGATCACCCCGCAGTACCACGTCGAGCGGGTGCTGCTGGAGCGCGCGGAGCACGCCGGCGCGACCGTGCTGCGCGGCGCCGAGGTCACCGGGCTGCACCAGGACGCCGAGGGCGTGACGCTGGAGACCCGGGACGGGCACAGCCACCGCGCCGCGTACGCGGTCGCCACCGACGGCGCCCACTCCACCGTCCGCGACCTGCTGGGCATCCCGTTCCCCGGGGAGTCCGTGGTCGACTCGGTGGTGCTGGCCGACGTCCGGCTGGACCGCGAGCCCGCCCAGGCGATCACCGTCGGCGCCAACCAGGCCGGCTTCGCCTTCATCGCCCCGTTCGGCGACGGCTGGTTCCGGATCATCGCCTGGGACCGCGAGGAGCGGTACCCGGACGGCACCACCCCCACCACCGAGCAGCTCACCGACCTCACCCGGGCCATCCTCGGCGAGGACTACGGCCTGCACGAGGTGCGCTGGAGCTCCACCTTCCACAGCGACGAGCGACAGGCCCCCAACTACCGCTCCGGCCGGGTCTTCCTGGCCGGCGACGCCGCGCACTGCCACTCCCCGGCCGGCGGCCAGGGCATGAACACCGGCCTCCAGGACGCCGCCAACCTGTCCTGGAAGCTCGCCGCCGCGCTCCGGGGCCACGCCACCGACGCCCTGCTGGACACCTACCAGACCGAGCGGCACCCGGTCGGCCGGACGGTGCTGCGCACCTCCGGCGCGCTGATCCGGCTGGCGCTCGCCGAGTCCGCCCCCACCCGCGCCCTGCGCGGGGCGCTGACCGCGCTGGGCGGCCACCTCGACCCGGTCACCGAGCGCGGCGCCAGGCTGGTCTCCGGCATCGGCATCTCCTACCCCGCCCCCAAGGACGCCCACCCGCAGGTCGGCAAGCGCGTCCCGGACCTGCGGCTGACCGCCCTGAGCAAGCCCGTCGAGGGCGCCCCCGCCGCCCCGGAGCGGCTCTACGAGGCGCTGCGCGCCGGGAAGTTCGTCCTGGTCAGCAATGACGAGCTGGCCGCCGCCGAGCCCTGGACCGACCGCGTGGTCTGCGCCGCCCCCGCCGACCCGCACGGCAAGCTGCGCGACACCGTCCTGCTGATCCGCCCGGACGGCTACGTCGCCTGGGGCGCCGTCGACCCCGGCCAGGGCGAGCTCCGCGCCGCCCTCACCGACTGGCTGGGCACTCCGGCCTGACCGTCCTGCGGGCGGGCGCGCGATGAGCCGCGGGCCCGCCCGCACTGCTCCGGCCCGCCCGCCGGCCCGCCGGTCAGCCCGTCAGCCCGCCGGTCAGCCCCGGGCCTTCACATAGTGCCGCGCCGCCTTCGCCCGGTTCCCGCACACCGCCATCCGGCACCACCGCCGGCGGCCGTTCTGCGAGGCGTCGAAGAAGTGCAGGATGCACGCCTCGTGCGCGCACTGCCTGACCCGGTGGGCCCCCTCGCCGAGCAGCGCGAGGAAGCCGTCCGCCGCCAGCCAGGGCGCCAGCCACTGCGAACCGTCGGCCTCGATCCGGTCCTCGGCCCCGCCCGGTGCCGCCGTGCGCCGGATCCGGCCGCGCGCCAGCACCGCGTCCAGTCCGTCCCGCGCCGCGGCGCCCAACTCGCCGTGCTCGCGGACGTCCCGGGCGGCCGACAGGATCGCCTCGCGGGTCTGCCGGATCGCCGCCAGGCCCTCCTCGTCCGCCGCGCAGCGTCCGCCCAGCCCGGCGGAGGAGAGCCAGATCGCGTACCCCTCGACATCGGTGAGCAGGTCGTTGACGGGCGTTCCGGCCCAGCGGGTGTTGAGCAGGTCGAGCGCGAGCGGCTCGCCGATCAGCGGTCGCGGGTCCCTCGGGTCGGGCTGCGCATCGGTCATGGCTCTCCCTCGGCTCGGTCCGATTCTACGTCCGCCCCCCTCGGCCGAACCGGGCCGGACCGGCCCCGGAATCCCGGCCATTCACTGTATGGAACCGCCGAGTTTCCCACTCTCCACAGTTGACTGTTTTTTAGCAACGAATTGCCCGGCCATGAGCCAATTCGCACACGGGTTCTGTCATGTTCGAGCCAGCGTTCTCGACCCCCTGAACGCCTGGCCCCGGGCCGGCCCCCACAGCCGGCCAGAGGAGGATCCGTTGCGTCCCCGCTCCCTTGCCCTCGCCGCGGCGATAGCCGTGCTGCCGCTGACCGCCGTCTCGCTCGGTGTCTCCACCGCGCAGGCCGCCACGCCCAACGCCACCCCGCGCGTCGCCCTGCCGAACACCGTGAACCCCGCGGTGGCCCACTCGGAGAAGAAGGGTGACGTTCCGGCCGCGCAGCAGATCGCGGTGTCCGTCAGCCTGAAGCTGCGCGACACGGACGCCCTGGACCGCTTCCTCGCCGCCGTCGCCACCCCGGGCACCCCGGAGTACGGCCACTACCTGACGCCGGAGCAGTTCACCGCGCGGTTCGGCCCGACCCAGGCCGCCGTCGACCAGGTCAGGACGTACCTGGCACAGCAGGGCCTGACCGTCGGCGACGTGAGCGCCAACCGCCAGGTGGTCAACGCCCACGGCACCGCCGCCCAGGTCTCCCAGGCCTTCGGCACCCACGAGAGCTCGTACCTGGACCCGCAGCTGCAGCGCGCCTTCTTCGCCAACGACGCCGCGGCCTCGATCCCCTCCGACCTGGCCGCCGTGGTCCAGGGCATCAGCGGCCTGGACAACCACGCGGTGCGCAAGAACCGCATCGCCACGCCGAACGCGGTCACCCCGAACGCGGCGAGCGCCACCCCGAGCGGCATGGCCCCGGCCCAGTACACCGGCGCGTACAACCTCAACAAGACCGGCGCGGACGGCACCGGCACCACGGTCGCGCTGTGGGAGTTCGACGGCTACAAGTCCTCGAACCTGACCACCTACGACTCCCAGTACGGCCTGTCCGGCCCGGCCGTCTCCACCGTCTCGGTGGACGGCGCCAACTACGACTCCGCCCCCGGCCAGGGCCAGGGCGAGGTCGAGCTGGACAGCGAGATCGTCCGCGGCGCGGCGCCCAAGGCCACCCAGCTGGTCTACGAGGCGCCCAACAGCGACCAGGGCGAGATCGACATGGCCAACAAGATCGTGACCGACAACAAGGTCTCGGTGGTCTCGATCTCCTGGGGCTCCTGCGAGCCGGACACCACCGCCTCCTCGATGACCGCGGTCGACAACGCCTTCAAGCAGGCCGCCGCCCAGGGCATCTCGATCTTCTCCGCCTCCGGCGACGACGGCTCCCGCGACTGCACCCGCTCCACCAGCGGCTCCTCCGTCAAGGCGGTCGACTTCCCGGCCTCCAGCCCGCACCAGACCGGCGTCGGCGGCACCAACCTCAAGGTCTCCAGCGGCAACGCCTACTCCTCGGAGAGCGCCTGGAGCACCGCCGGCGGCGGCGTCTCCACCGTGTTCGCCAAGCCGAGCTGGCAGACCGGCACCGGTGTCAGCGGCACCATGCGCACCGTCCCGGACGTCTCCTCCAACGCCGACCCGGCCAGCGGCTTCGCGATCTACACCGCCGGCGGCTGGCAGGTCTACGGCGGCACCAGCGCCGCCGCGCCGCTCTGGTCCGGCTACGCGGCCCAGTTCAACCAGAAGGCCAAGACCGCCGGGCAGCCGGTCCTGGGCGAGGCGAGCCCGCGGCTGTACTCGGTCGCGAACAGCAGCGCCTACGGCAGCACCTTCCACGACGTGACCACCGGCGCCAACCAGGACTTCTCCGCGAAGGCCGGCTACGACCAGGTCACCGGCTGGGGCTCCCCGGTCGCCGACGCGCTGACCACCGCCCTGCTCGGCGGCGGCACCACCCCGCCGTCCGGCGGCTGCACCGCCGCCCAGCTCGTCACCAACGGCGGCTTCGAGACCGGTACCGCCTCCCCGTGGACCACCTCCAGCGGCGTGGTCGACAACAGCTCCTCCCAGGCGGCCCACTCGGGCAGCTGGAAGGCCTGGATGAACGGCTACGGCTCGGCCCACACCGACACCATGTCGCAGACCGTCTCGATCCCGGCCGGCTGCGCCTCCGCCAAGCTGACCTTCTGGCTGCACATCGACACCGCGGAGACCGGCACCACCGCGTACGACAAGCTGACCGTCCAGGCCAACAGCACCACGCTGGCGACCTACTCCAACGCGAACGCCGCCGCGGGCTACGTCCAGCGCACCCTGGACCTGACCTCCTTCGCCGGCCAGACCGTGACCATCAAGTTCACCGGCACCGAGGACTCGTCGCAGCAGACCAGCTTCGTGATCGACGACGTCGCGCTGAACGTGAGCTGATCACCGACCGGTAGCACCACCGAACCCCCGCCGGGGCGGAGCCGTCAGGGCCCGCCCCGGCGGTGTCCGTCCGGGCCCGCCCACGGCGGTGTGCGGGCCCAGGTCGGCGGCTCGTGTTTCCGGACTGTTTCAAGATCGCTAACCCTTCGGTCCACCTGCCGTGACCACTGTCATACGCACGACTGATGACGTAGCCTCTCGACCGTGCATAGGGTTCCCCAAAGCTCGGTGAAGCCGCTGGCGGCGCGCCCCGGCGCCGGCCCGGTCCCGCCGAACTCACCTGGTGGGGAGGGTCACCGCATGGCCGCACAGCAACCACAGGACGCCGCGCGACTGCGGCTGGTCGGGTCGCACACGGAGCGCCCCGGACCGGCTCCCGCCGGCGCCCCCGCACCACCGCCCGGCCGGCTCGCCCCGGTCGGCGGCTTCGCGGACACCCTGCACCTGGCCATCGAGGCCAGCGGCCTCAGCCTGGACCGCATCCGCGCCGCCCTCGCCGGACGGGGCGTCAGGGTCAGTGTCACGACCCTGAGTTACTGGCGGCGCGGCCGCAGCCAGCCCGAACGGGCCAGCTCGCTGCGCGCCGTCCACCTGCTGGAGGAACTGCTCGGCCTGCCGCACAGCGCGCTCTCCTCCCTGCTCGGCCCGCCGCGCCCGCGCGGCCGCTGGGCCGCCGCGGCCAACACCTGCCACCTCGGGCTGGAGGACGTCTGGCCGGGCGAGCAGGAGATCGCCAACATCTTCGCCGAGCTGAACGCCCCGCCGGCCGGCGAGCTGGAGCGGCTGAGCATCCACGACTCCTACTACGTGGACGCCGAGCGGCGCGGCAACCTGCTGCGGATGCGCCAGGTGGTGCGCGCCACGGTCGGCGGCGTCGGCCGCTGCCTGGTGGTGCACATGGCCGACGAGGAGGCGGCCGGCTGCCCGGAGATCACCTCGGTGCGGCACGGCCGGCTGGGCCGGGTGCGCCGCCGCCCCGAGGCCGGGCTGATCGTCGCCGAGCTGATGCTGGACCGCCCGCTCGGCCTCGGCGACAGCACGGTCTTCGAGTACGAGGTGGAGATCCCGCCCGGCGGCCCGACCATGGAGTACAGCCGCCGCTTCGCCAGCCCGGTGCGCGAGTACGTGCTCCAGGTGCACTTCGACCCGGCGGCCGTCCCCGCGCACTGCGAGCGCTACGACCGCGAGCCCGGCGCCGACGTCGACCACCGCCGCGAACAGCTGTGGATCGGCGCCTCGGCGAGCGCCCACGTCCTGGCCCCGGACCAGCAGCCGGGCCACATCGGCATCCGCTGGGAGTGGGCCTAGCCAGGGGCCGGGCCCTTCCCCCTTCCGAGCCCCGTCGGGACCGTCAGGCCCGGCGGGGCTTTCGCGTGCCCCCCGCAAAACCTAACCGCTCCAGTGCCGTTCACTGGTTGACGCTGCATCATCTAACTCCTACTCTCATGAGTACCGGTTAGGCGGCAGCCTCGCCGGACGCCGAAGCCTCCGGGAGTGACCAGGCATGTCCGCCACCACCCAGCTCCGCACCCTGCAGACCGGCCACGTGGGACTGAACGTCACCGACCTGGCCCGCTCGCTCGACTTCTACCGCGCCGTGTTCGGCCTGGAGGTCACCGCCGAAGGCACCGACCCCGAACGCCGCTACGCCCTGCTCGGCCGCGACGGCCGCCTGGTGGTGACGCTCTGGCAGCAGAGCGCGGGCACCTTCGCCACCACCGGCCCCGGCCTGCACCACCTCTCCTTCGAGGTCGAGAGCCTCGACGAGGTCCGCGCCACCGAACGGCTGCTGCGCGGGCTCGGCGCGGAGTTCGCCTACGACGGCGTCGTCCCGCACAGCGAGGGCTCGGCCTCCGGCGGCATCTTCTTCACCGACCCGGACGGCATCCGGCTGGAGGTCTACACCCGCACCGGTGTGGACGGGACCGAGGCCGAAGCCCCCACTGCCAACGCCCCGACCTGCGGCTTCTTCTAGAACGCGTCCCGACCACCGCCAGGGAGCCGACCATGACCACCAGCACGCCGTACCACCCCGGCGAGCGGACCGTCCAGGCCCGGGCCGACCGGACCGGACGGGCCGACCACGCCGGCCGGTCGATCCGCCGCACCGTCCCGACGGTCGCCGCCCGCTTCCTGACCGAGCGCCGGATGCTGGTCGTCGGCGCCGCCGACCGGGACGGCCGGGTCTGGGCCACCCAGCTGGCCGGCCCGGCCGGCTTCCTCTCCGCCCCGGACGAACACACCCTGGCCGTCGCCGCCCTCCCGTCCGGGGCCGACCCGCTGGCCGGGGCGCTGGACCGCCCGGCCCGGGTCGGCACCATCGCACTGGACCCGGCCGGCCGGCGCCGGATGCGGCTCAACGGGCGTTCCGTCCCGGACGGCCGGGGCGGGCTGCTGGTGCACGCCGAGGAGGTGGTCGCCAACTGCCCGAAGTACATCCAGCGCCGCACCCCGACGGACCGCCCGGCCGCCGGCCCGCCCCGCACGGTCGCCACCGGTCCGGCGCTGACCACCGCGCAGCGCCTGGCGGCGGCCACCGCGGACACCTTCTTCATCGCCAGCACCGGCCCGGACGGCAGCGTGGACGCCTCCCACCGCGGTGGCCTCCCCGGCTTCCTGCGACCGGTGGCACCGGACCGGCTGCGCTGGCCGGAGTACCCGGGCAACAGCATGTTCCTGACGCTCGGGAACCTGGAGCTGGACCCGCGCGCCGGCCTGCTGCTGCCCGACTGGGAGACCGGCGGGGCGCTGCTGGTGACCGGCGAGGCCCGCGCCGACTGGTCCGAGGAGGCCCGGCAGGGCGTCCCGGGCGCCGAACGGATGGTCGAACTGACCGTCACCGGCGTCGTCGAACTGGCCGACGCCACCCCCCTGACCTGGAGCGACCCCGAGTACTCGGCCGCCATTCCGCGCTGACCACGGCTCACCTCTCCTAGGCCATCCCACCGATCGACGCCACGCCCGGGAGCCGAACGGGTCTCACCCGTTCGGCCTAACCCACCGTGACTCATCCCGCCCGCTTTGGGACTTTGGTCCGGATAACACGCGGAATAGTCCGGGAAAGAGGCGGAGCATGACCCTGACCGACCCCCTGTCCCCGCTCATCGAGTTCGACGACGTCGAACCGGCGGAGGACTGCATATGCGGGGGCTGCAACGCCCGCCGACGCGCACGGCTGCACGCCGCGCCGGTCCACGAGGGCGGCCACGCCGCCGCCCGCAGCGTCCGCCGCCGGGCCGCCGTCCTGATGGCCGCCGTGGGCACCGCGATAGGCGGCGGAACGGCCGCCGCCGGCTCCGCCACCGCGGCCCCCGCGCCCGGCCCCACCCCGGGCGGCAGCAGCAACGCCCGGTCACAGACCCCCCAGGGCGAGGTCAGCGGCCTCTACGGCCAGGCCCCCGGCGCCCGCACCTTCGCCGCCCCGCGCGCCGCCGCCGCGCCGCTCACCCGGGCCCAGATCATCCAGCGCGCCCAGACCTGGGTCGACCAGGGCGTGCCGTACAGCATGAGCCGCTACTGGTCGGACGGCTACCGCCAGGACTGCTCCGGCTTCGTCTCGATGGCCTGGGGCCTGGGCAGCAGTCAGACCACCTGGACACTGCCCGACTTCGCCGAGCGGATCGGCAAGAACGACCTCCAGCCCGGCGACGTCCTCATCTACAACAACCCGGCCAACCCCCAGGCCGGCTCGCACGTGACAATCTTCGGCGGCTGGACCGACTCCTCCCGCACCACGTACGTCGCCTACGAGCAGACCGGCCCCGCCACCAAGAAGCGCTCCACCCCGTACGCGTACTGGAACAACTCCGGCGGCTACGTCCCGTACCGCTACACCGGCCTGTCCGCCGGCGGCAACGGCGGCGGCACCTCCTCGACCGCCTTCCCCGGCACCGCCAAGTTCGGCCCCGGCGCCAACAACGCGTACGTCACCGAGCTCGGCCAACTGCTGGTGCGGCGCGGCGGCGCCGCGTTCTACTCCGAGGGCCCCGGCCCGCGCTGGGGCGAGGCCGACCGCAGGGCCACCCAGGCCTTCCAGCAGGCCCAGGGCTGGCGCGGCAACGAGGCCGACGGCATCCCCGGCAAGGACACCTGGGACTACCTGGTCAACGGCAAGGGCCGCGACATCGGCGGCGGGGGCGGCAC
>NZ_JBSHBN010000016.1:0-84055 GCF_053612025.1 Kitasatospora sp. NPDC054768 | reverse complement strand
TCCGCAGGTATCCACGGGCGTCCGGGGGCGTCCGCAGGTATCCACGGGCGTCCGGGGGCGTCCGCAGGTATCCACGGGCGTCCGGGGGCGTCCGCAGGTATCCACGGGCGTCCGGGGGCGTCCGCGCCGGACCGCCGTCAGCCGAGCCCGTTGGACTTCAGCCAGTCCTTGGCGACCGCCGACGGGTCCTCCTTGTCCACCGAAACGCGCTTCATCAGAGCCACCAGCCCGGCGGTGTCGAGCTTGGCCGACACCGCGTTGAGCGCCGCCGTCGCGGTCGCGTCCACGCCCGCCTTGTAGACCAGCGGGGTGACGTTCTGCGCGCCGAAGATGTTCTTCGGATCGGCCAGCGGGACGAGCTTGTACTGAGCGATCTTCGGGTCCGTGGTGAACACGTTGCCGACCTGGATGTTGCCGTCCTTGACCGCGTTCGCGGTGGTGTCGGCGGTGGGCTTCCACTCCTTGAAGGTCAGTCCGTAGACGTCCTTGAGCTGCTGCTCGCGACGGTTCTTGAACTCCGGCGGCCCGCCGATGGTGAACTCTCCGGCCTTGGCGGCGAGGTCGGCGATGCTCTTGAGGTTGTCCTTGTCGGCCGTCTCCTGGGTGACGCTGAGCGAGTCCTTGTCCTCGGCCGGGGACGATTCGAGGAGGCCCAGCGAGGCGGGCAGCGTCGTGGTGAGCGCCGCGTTGACGTCCTGGGTGGTGGCGGCGGTGGACTTGGGGTCCAGGTAGGCGAGCAGTGAGCCGTTGTACTCCGGCAGGACGGTCAGGTTGCCGCTCTGCAGCTGTCCGTAGAGCACCTCGCGGCTGCCGATGTTGAACTTCTCCTGGACCTTGACGCCCTTGGCCTTGAGAGCCTGCGAGTAGATCGACCCGAGCAGGACGTTCTCCGGGAAGTTGGCCGAGCCGACCACGACCGTCGACCCCGAGCCGCCTGAGCCGCCCGAGCCGCCTGTCGGGGCCGAGGCGCTCGACCCCCCGCCGAGCGGGTCCCCGCCGGAGGATCCGCAGGCGGTGGCGCCGAGGGCGAGCGCGGCGAGGGTGCCGAGGACGACGGCGCGACGGCTTCGGTTGATTGTCGACATGATGACAAATGTCCTTCCGGAACGGGAGGTGAGGGGAGACGGACGTCAGTGGGGCCGCTGCTGGGCGCGCACCCCGGGCGGGAGCGCGAACCGGGCGAGCAGGGCGAAGAACAGCTGGGCGGCGACCGCGAGCAGCACCACCAGCAGCGCGCCGCCCACGGTCACGGCGTACTTGCGGGTCGCCAGCCCGTCGATGACGTAGCGGCCGAGGCCGCCCAGACCGACGTAGGCGGCCACCGTGGCGGTCGCGATCACCTGCACGGTCGCCGTGCGGAAGCCGGCCAGCAGGGTCGGCGCGGCCGAGGGCAGGCAGACCTGCCGCAGCACCTGGGGGTGGGTCAGCCCGATGCCGCGGGCGGCGTCCCGGACGTCCGGGTCGGTGCCGCGCACCCCCTCGACGGCGGCCACCAGCAACGGCGGCGCGGCCAGGGCGACCAGCGGGATCAGTACGGCGGTGTCGCCGACCCCGGCGAGCAGCACGGCCAGCGTCACCAGGCCGAGGGTGGGCAGGGCGCGGGCAGCGCCCGCGAACGCGGTCACCACGGTGACGCCGCGCCCGGTGTAGCCGATCAACAGCCCGAGCGGGACGGCGAGCAGCGTCGCGCACAGCAGGGCCTCGCCGGAGAGCAGCAGGTGCTCGGCGACCCGGTGCGCGATCGAGTCCGGCCCGCTGAGGTGGTCCGGGGCGGTGAAGAAGTCGCCCAGCCAGTTCAGCCAGTTCACGAGCCGGCTCCCTTCTCCCGGACGGCCCAGGGTGCGAGCAGCCGCCGGGCGGTGACCAGCAGCAGGTCGACGGCCAGTGCCAGGACGGCGATCAGCGCGATGCCGGCCACGATCGGGGTCGGGAAGGTGCGCTGGAAGCCGTCGACGAACAGGTAGCCGAGCCCGCCGCGGCCGACCAGCGCACCCACGCTCGCCAGCGAGATGCTGGACACCGCGGCGACCCGCAGTCCGGCGATCAGGTACGGCACGGCGGCGGGCAGCTCGACCGCGGTCAGCCGGTGCCACGGCCCGTACCCCATCGCGGTCGCGGCCTGCCGGACGGCGTCCGGGACGGCGCGCAGTCCGTCCACGGTGGTCGGCAGCAGCACGGCGAGGGCGTAGAAGGTGAGCGGGATCATCACGGTCGCCTGGGTGGCGAGGCCGGTGTACGGGATCAGCACCACGAACACGGCCAGCGAGGGCAGTGCGTAGACGATGTTGAACACGGCGGACAGCGGCTGGTACAGCCGGGGGTAGCGGGCGCAGGCCAGGCCGAGCGGGACGGCCAGCAGCAGGCCGATGAGCACGGGGACGAGGGCGATCACGGCGTGGTCGGCGAGCAGGTGGCCGAGGTAGCCGAGGTGATCGCCGATCCAGTACCAGCGGACGATCGGTTCATCGTCCACCATCGGCTCCGTCCGTGCCGTCCGTGCCGTCCGTGAGGCCGGTGCCGCTCGTGCCGGCGGTGCGGCCGGTGCGGCCGGTGCCGCCCGTGTCGCTCGCGTCGTCCGCGTGGCTCCCGGCGATCGGGGACTTGTCGATGCGGACGGGGGCATCGGCGGCCGACGGACCGGAGGCGTCGGGCCGCAGCGCGGCGAGGACGGCCTCGCGGCTCGCGGTGCCGGTGACCCGGCCGTCGGCGTCCAGCGCCACGGCGACCCCGGCGGGGGAGAGGACGGCGGCGTCCAGCGCGGTGCGCAGGGTATCGGTGTCCGGGTGGAAGCCGGCCGTCGGCTGGAGTTCGGCGACGACGGCGTCGCGGTCGATCCAGCCGATCGGGCGGTGCTCGTCGTCCAGGGCCAACTCCCAGCCCCCGTAGCGGACTCCGTCGCCCACTGGGCGGAGCTCGACGGCCCGGGCGGGGCGCAGGCCGAGGCCGCGCAGGCCCCGGTCGCGCCCGAGGAAGGCGGCCACGCCCTCGTCGGCGGGGGTGGTGAGCAGGGTGTGCGGGTCGGCCAGCTGGGCGACCCGGCCGCGCTCGCGGAGCACCACCACCTGGTCACCGAGCCGGACGGCCTCCTCGATGTCATGGGTGACGAACAGCACCGTCTTGTGCAGCTCGGACTGGAGCCGCAGCAGCTCCTCCTGGAGCCCCGCCCGCACCACCGGGTCGACCGCGCTGAACGGTTCGTCCATCAGCAGCACCGGCGGGTCGGCGGCCAGCGCCCGCGCCACGCCGACCCGCTGCTGCTGGCCGCCGGACAGCTGGAACGGGTACCGCTTGGCGGTCTCCGGTGCGAGTCCGACCAGTTCGAGCAGTTCGGCGGCGCGGGCGCGGGCCTTCTTGCGGTCCCAGCCGAGCAGGTAGGGGACGGTGGCGATGTTGTCGATCACCTTGCGGTGCGGGAAGAGCCCGGCCTGCTGGATCACGTACCCGATGCCACGGCGCAGCTTGGCGGGTTCCAGCTTCGCGACGTCCGTGTCGTCCAGCAGGACCCGGCCCGAGGTGGGCTCGACCATTCGGTTGACCATGCGCAGCAGGGTGGTCTTTCCGCAGCCGGACGGGCCGACCAGGACGGTTATCCGACCGGTCGGGACCTCCAGGTCCAGGCCCTCGACCGCGACGGTGCCGTCGGGGTGGCGCTTTCCGGCGCCCTCGAATCTGATCACGTGGGAGTTTCCTCGTCAGGGCGCCCCGGGGAGGCGGCGCCTGGGTCGTTCGGTCGTTCGGTCGGGTCGTTCGGTGACGGCGGTTTCAAGCGCCCGGGCGTACTTCCGCCCGCGTGGCTGCCCAGCTTTGGACCGGCGGAAACTCTGATCAGACTATGACCTGCATCATCTCCTGTCCTTGATTTACCGCCCGGCACGCGGTGGGACTGCGACCTCAGCCGCCCTGACGGGTCGGCA
This sequence comes from Kitasatospora sp. NPDC054768, assembly GCF_053612025.1. NCBI lineage: Bacteria > Bacillati > Actinomycetota > Actinomycetes > Kitasatosporales > Streptomycetaceae > Kitasatospora > Kitasatospora sp. NPDC054768. The sequence goes on along the minus strand of NZ_JBSHBN010000016.1, from coordinate 80,141 downwards.
GACCGGAGGCCGCCCAGCCCACGAAACCGCCGTCCAGGTCGGTCGCCCGGTGCAGCCCCAGCTCGCGCAGGGAAGCGGCGGCCAGGCTGGAGGCGTAGCCCTCGGAGCAGACCACGATCACCTCGACGTCGTAGCCCGAGGCCTCGGGGATCCGGTGACTGCCCGTCGGATCGAGTCGCCACTCCAGCACATTGCGCTCGATGATCAGCGAGCCGGGGATCCCCCCCTCGGCCGCCCGCTGCGCCGCCGGACGGATGTCCACCAGCAGCGCGCCGTCCAACTGGGCCTGGTAGGCCTCGCGGGCGCGCGGCCGGTGCACGCCCTGCCGGGCCCGCTCCACCAGGTCGTCGATCGTGGTCACCATTGTTCCGGTCCTTCCTCGGAGGTGCGGACGAGCCCGCCGGCCCGCAGGTCGTAGTGCGCCATCGAGCTCAGCGGCGGCGAGTAGGCATGCAGGGTGACGGCAGGGCCGACGGCGGTGTTGCGCACGTCGTGCACGTACTCGGGGCCGAAGGCGCGGGCGGTGCCGGCCGGGATCCGCCGGATCAGCAGGCCCTGCTCCGGGCCGCCGAGGGACAGCTCCTCCAACTCGCCGAGGGCGACGGTGAAGGCGCCGCGTGAGCCGCCGTGGTCGTGGAAGCCGGTGGACTGGCCGGGCAGCCAACTGATCAGCCACACCTCGTGGTCCTCGTCGGCCGCCAGGCGGCGGTACCAGCGCTCCTCGGTGGAGAGGCGGACGTGGTGGATCCACTCGTCGGGCCGCTCGGCCAGCTCGCGGACGATGGTCCGCAGGGTGCTGGGGGTGAGCGGCGCGGGGGTGTCCCCGGCGGGCGGCGGCGGTGGTGGCTCGGGGGCGCTCGCCGGGCTCGCGGAGCCGGCGGCGGCGGTTGTGCCGATGGTGTCGGCGGTGGTGATGGCACCGGCACTGGCGTCGGTGGCGGTGCCGGTGCCGGTGCCGGTGTCGATGTCGGCTTCGGGGCCGGTGGCCGGGCGGGTGTGGCGGCTGATGCTCGGGCTCGGGCTCATGGGGCGTCCTCGGGTGCGGCGGGAACGTCGGCGGGAAGCGCCCGGCGTCCGGCGGCGTCGGACGGGCGCGGGCCGACGGAGCGGCTCGGCACGAACGGGTGCGCCGGGGCGGGGCAGGAGTCAGAACTGCGGGTGCGGGTGCGCGGCGCGGGACCTGGCGGACGTCACAGGGCGGGACCGGCGGGGGAGAGCAAGGTCAACAGGCACAGATGGAACTCGCCTGGCGTCGCAGATCGACGTGCAGGCGGCAGACCAGAGTGGCGCCGGAGTCCATGCGCCGGATCTTTCCCGAGCGAACCGGACGAAGTCAAGCCGAGCCGACGGCCCGCCGCCGCCCGTTGCCGGTGCCGGGCGGACCCGTCGGCCGCCGGTCGGACCGCCCTTCGAGCACTCCTCGACCGTCCTTCTCGACTGTCCCTCGTCCACTCCTCGACCTCTACTCCTCGACCAGGTGGCGCGGAACCGGTGGACTCGTGGCGGGCGGCGCCGACGCGGTGTCGCCCGTCGGCTGCGCGGGCACCGACCCGCCGGCGCCCGGCGCCGGTCCTGCCAGTGCCTGGTCGGCCAGTGCCTGTTCGACCAGGGGCGCGGCCTGCTCGCCCAGGTGGCGGCCGAGTGTCTGGTAGGCGTCGAACTGCTGGTGGTCGAACCACTGGTCGCTGGTACGGTCGTTCGGGAAGGCCCGGTTCGCCATCGCGTAGGCGTGCAGCTCGTACGGCATGTCGGGGGTCAGTACCGCCTGGAGGACGACCAGCCGGCCGTGCCGGACTGCCCCTGGCCCCTCGTCCAGGTCCGGGTAGTGGATGTCCCCGGTGATCACCGCCCGGGCCGAGAGCCGGGCGGACAGCTGCGCCGCGAGCCCGCGCAAGGGTGGCCGACGGCTCGCGCGGTCGTTCGTGCGGTCCTTCGCGCCGTCGTCCGCACCATGGTCCGCGCCGTCGTCCGCACCGCCGCCCCCGGTGGGCCGGTCGGTGGGCCGGTCGGCGGCGCTGCCGGGAATCAGCAGTTCGGGCTCGTGCAGGGTGATGACGACGCCCAGCTCCTCGCGGGCCAGGGTGATCGCGGCGGCCAGCTTGACGGCGTAGCCCGCGTCCCCGCTGGCGTCGATGCAGACCGCCGTGCCCACCCGGTGCCGCAGCAGCTCGACCAGCCCGAGGTTCTCGTAGTGGCCGCCGTCGGTGGTGAGCAGGAAGCGGTCGTCGGCCGGGAACCGCCCGATCAGCTCCCGCAGTTGGTACGGGAGGCGGCGGACGGCCGGCTGCGCGGGGCGGCGCCAGTCCGGTGGGCCGGACCAGTCCGGGCCGAGCACCGCCGGGTTGGGCAGCCATGTGCCGAGGCGGGCGTTGGTCACCGCGAAGAGCCGCTGGTGGACCCGGGATTCCCGCCCCATCGCGGAGGAGAAGGCCGCGCCGGACACGGCCATCGCCGACTGCACGGTGAGGTCCCGGGCGATGTGCGGACGGGTGCGCCGCTCCAGCAGGTCGGTGCGCGCGTACCCGATGTCCGGACCGCCCACGTAGTCGTACGAGAGCGAGAAGGAGACCGCCGGACGGCCCGGCGGCGTACGGGAGTTGCCCGACAGGTTGGCCGCCGCCGAGAAGATCACCTGGGGGAAGTCGGGGCGCCGGGCGCCGTAGTGGCTCAGCCAGGTCTGCTCCCGGAAGAAGTGGTACGGGCGGGCCACCGACCGGCCGCCCTCGGTGGCGCGCCGGACCGCGAACGCCGAGGCCAGTCGCAGCCGGTAGAACGGGTGCAGGCTCATCCAGGTCTGGTCGAGGTTCAGCCCGACCGCGCCGAGCAGCAGCGGCAGCAGCACCTGGACGGCGGTCGGCCAGGCGTACCCGGTGGCGACCGCCCAGCCGAGGGCCAGCAGCGCACCGGCCGTCAGCGCCAGGAGGGCGGACCACACCACGAGGGTCTGGGGCAGGCCGGCGGCACGACCGCCGCGGGGACGGCCCGCGCCGTGACCGGTGCCGCCGTCCGCCGTGCCCGCCGGGCCCGGTGGGGTGGCACCCCGGCCGGGCGACCGGCGGTCGCGCCAGAGTATGCCGAGCAGCAGCGCCAGGTAGCTGAGCGCCACGGTCAGGCCGAGACCCGCGCCGGTCAGCTGCGGCCCGGCCGCCAGCGCCTGCTGCAGCCGCACCGCGCCCCAGGCCAGCTCCGGCACCGCCAGCACCCCGACGGCCAGCAGGGCGGCCAGCCCGAGGAGGCCGAGGTTGGCCCGGCGCAGGGCGCGCGGCAGCAGCGCCTGCCAGCCGAGCGACGGGAAGGCCAGCAGCCAGAGCAGCCAGCACCCGGCGGCCGTGGCCAGCAGCACGCCGAGGGCGGCGAGCGCGGGCACCCGGAACTCCAACGGGCCCGGTACGGCGTCGGTGTGGCGCAGCCCGGCGGCCGCCAGGTGGCTCAGGTCGGTGAGCGGTACGGCCCGGTAGCAGCGGCTGAGCCCGAGGCCGAGCGTCAGGACGGTGGCCAGCAGCAGGGTGAGCGCGGACAGGACGCCACGCAGCAGCGTCCCGAGGGCGACCAGCCACTCGCCGGCGCCGTCGGCGACGTACTTGCCGTGGCGGCGGAGGTGGTCCTCCTCGGGGGAGCCGGGTTCCATCACGGTGTCGGCCGTCAGGCCCGAGACGGCGTGCACCGGACTGCCGGGCGCCGAGTCGCTGAGCGCGAGCTGGAGCGCGCCGACGGTGTAGCCGCCGCCCGAGACGGAGACGAGGTAGCGGGCCCGTTTCAGCCAGGGCCGCAGCGACTGGAGCGCGCCGAGGGTGACGCAGGCCGAGCGGATGCCGCCGCCGGAGGCGCAGAAGCCGAGTTCGGCGGGTTCGCGGCCGGGCGGCACCCGGGCGGCGTCGCGCCAGCGGGCATGCCGGACCGGGGAGTCCCGGGCGCCGGGCGGGCCGTGGGCGTCCGAAGACGCGGCGGCGGTCGGTGGGGCGCCGTGCCGGGTGGCGATCGGCCAGGGCGGGATCAGCGCCGGGCGCTCGGGGGAGTCGGTGCCGTGGGCCTTCGCGCTCGCCCGCGCCGGCCGGAGCCCGCGTACGGCGCGGGTGGCGGTCACCACCAGGAGCCCTGCCGCGACCGCCCCGGCGGGCAGGAGCAGGAGCCATTTGACGGTGGCGAGCGCGGTGGCGGCGGCGAAGGGGGTGTCGGAGGGGGTGTCGGAGCCGCCCGTGCCGGGGCGGAGGCCGTCGAGCCCCACGCGCAGCAACGCGTCCTCGCCGAGGTCGCAGCAGGCCGCCAGCAGTCCGCCGCCGCCGACCGCGAGCGCCGGCAGCCGTCGGCGTGCCGGTCCGAGCAGGTACCCACCGAGCAGTGCGGTGGCGAGCAGCGTCAGCGCGTAGCCGCCGATCAGCCAGCCGTCGGCTCGCAGTGCGGCCAGGTGGTCCGCGACGCGCCCCCCGACCACCGCCTCGGCGGCCGCACGGGAACCGGCCAGTTGGAGGGCGACGTCCCGTACCTGCGGTGCCCGGTGCCGGAACAGCAGCCCGCCGAGGACGACAGGGACCAGTGCGCCGAGGGCGAGCAGCAGGCCGGCCCAGGCGGGCAGCGCGGGCGGCCGCGCCGCGGGGCTTCCGCCCGCCGTCGTACCAGCCGGAACCGCGCCTCCCGCCTCGCCTCCCGCCGTGCCTGCTGCTCTCGCAGTTTCCGCCGCTTCCGCCGCTTCCGCCGCTTCCGCCGCGGAATTCCGCACCACCGTCATCGTCGCCCCCGCTCGGTCGCCTCGATCCCCCGTGACCGAGCCATCGAACTCGTAGGAAACCAGCGAGGACTGACGGTCCATCGTGATCCACAGCGAAGTTCACGCGGCTCTTACCCGGCCATCGCCATGTGCGCACCCCGGGCGTTCGGTTTCACTCGAACGAGTAAGGAGGCGACTCTCGGGGTAGATCGTCTTTTCATCGCACCCGGGACCACCCGCGTGTCCGCGCAACAAGATCTCCCCAGACGCGTTTCCGTCAACGTATTGTCAGGCCACCGAGGCCGGGCCTACCGTCTACAGATCGCTTTCTACGCACGTAGACCCTGTGGTTCCCCGAGCGGAACCGCGGGTCAGACCCGCCCCGTCAACCCTCAGACCGCGGGCCCGACCGCACGGCCGGACCGCGGAGTTGCGGAGGTACCCATGTCGCAGATCGTCCGTGCCGCGCTCGTTCAGACCCGCTGGACCGGCGACCAGGAGAGCATGATCGCGCTCCACGAGCGGTACGCCCGCGAGGCCGCCGCCCAGGGCGCGAAGATCATCGGCTTCCAGGAGGTCTTCAACTCCCCGTACTTTTGTCAGGTCCAGGAGGCCGAGCACTACCGCTGGGCCGAGACCGTTCCCGACGGTCCCACCGTGCGCCGGATGCGGGAACTCGCCCGCGAACTCGGGCTGGTGATGGTCGTCCCGGTCTACGAGGAGGAGCAGCCCGGCGTCTACTACAACACCGCCGCCGTCATCGACGCCGACGGCAGTTACCTCGGCAAGTACCGCAAGCACCACATCCCGCAGGTCAAGGGCTTCTGGGAGAAGTACTACTTCAAGCCCGGCAACCTCGGCTGGCCCGTGTTCGACACCGCCGTCGGCAAGGTCGGCGTGTACATCTGCTACGACCGCCACTTCCCCGAGGGCTGGCGCGCCCTGGGCCTGGCCGGCGCGCAGATCGTCTACAACCCCTCGGCCACCAGCCGCGGCCTGTCCGCCTACCTCTGGCAGCTCGAACAGCCCGCCGCCGCCGTCGCCAACGAGTACTTCGTCGCCGCGATCAACCGCGTCGGCACCGAGGAGTACGGCGACAACGACTTCTACGGCACCTCCTACTTCGTGGACCCGCGCGGCCAGTTCGTCGGCGACGTCGCCTCCGACAAGGAGGAGGAACTCGTCGTCCGCGACCTCGACCTCGGCCTGATCGAGCAGGTCCGCCAGCAGTGGGCGTTCTACCGCGACCGCAGGCCCGACGCCTACGGACCGCTCGCCGAGGCGTGAGGAGCAGCGCGATGACCACCAACGACGTGCGGGCCGCCCGCGACCCGCACCAGCGCACCGTCGTCCGCGGCGGCCTCGTCATCACCGCGACCGAGGAGGTCCACGCCGACGTCCTGATCGAGGGCGAGCGCATCGCCGCCCTCGCCGCCACCGGCAGCTCCGCCGCCGGGGCCTGGACCGCCGACACCGTCATCGACGCCACCGGCCACTACGTCATCCCGGGCGGCGTCGACGCCCACACCCACATGGAACTGCCGTTCGGCGGCACCGCGGCCTCCGACACCTTCGAGACCGGCACCCGGGCCGCCGCCTGGGGCGGCACCACCACCATCGTGGACTTCGCCGTCCAGCCGGTCGGCGGCTCGCTGCGCGAGGGCCTGGACGCCTGGCACGCCAAGGCCGAGGGCAACTGCGCGATCGACTACGCCTTCCACACCATCGTCTCCGACGTCAACGACGCCGTGCTGAAGGAGATGGACGCCCTCGTGGACTCCGGAGAGTCCACCTCCTTCAAGCTCTTCATGGCCTACCCCGGCGTCTTCTACAGCGATGACGGCCGCATCCTGCGCGCCATGCAGCGCGGCGCCGCCAACGGCGGGCTGATCATGATGCACGCGGAGAACGGCATCGCCATCGACGTCCTGGTCGAGCAGGCGCTCGCCGCCGGGAGGACCGCTCCCCGCTACCACGGCGAGGTCCGCCGCGAACTGCTGGAGGCGGAGGCCACCCACCGGGCGATCAAGCTCGCCCAGGTGGCCGGCAGCCCGCTCTACGTGGTGCACGTCTCCGCCGCCGCCGCGCTCGCCGAAATCGCCCAGGCCAGGGACACCGGCCTCAACGTCTTCGGCGAGACCTGCCCGCAGTACCTCTTCCTCTCCACCGACAACCTCGCCGAGGAGGGCGCCGACGGCTTCGAGGGCGCCAAGTACGTGTGCAGCACGCCGCTCAGGCCGCGCGAGCACCAGGAGGCGCTCTGGCGCGGGCTGCGCACCAACGACCTCCAGGTGGTCTCCACCGACCACTGCCCGTTCTGCTTCGTCGGGCAGAAGGAGCTGGGCCGGGGCGACTTCTCGAAGATCCCCAACGGCCTGCCCGGCGTCGAGAACCGGATGGACCTGCTCCACCAGGCCGTGGTGGACGGGCACATCAGCCGGCGCCGCTGGGTCGAGATCGCCTGCACCACCCCGGCCCGGATGTTCGGCCTGCACCCGCGCAAGGGCACGATCGCCCCGGGCGCCGACGCCGACCTGGTGGTCTACGACCCCACCGCGGTGCAGACCGTCTCCGCCGCGACCCACCACATGAACGTGGACTACTCGGCCTACGAGGGCCGCCGACTCACCGGTCGGGCAAGGACGGTGATGTCGCGCGGCACCGTCGTGCTGGACGACGGCGCCTGGCTCGGCCGGGCCGGCCACGGCGCCTTCCTGCGCCGGGACACCTGCCAGTACCTGGTCTGAGCCCTCTCCCGCTTCCCGCCCCTTCCGCCGTTCGGCGTCATCTGGCGCCGCCTGCTCGCCGTTCCATCGCTCGCCGTTCCACCGCTCGCCGTCCGCCCGCCGTCCGCCCGCCGCTCCGATCCGGTCGGTGGCCGGTCGGCGGCGGGCAGAACCCTTACCTGGAGCCCTCCATGGACATCGGCCTCGTCCTTCAGACCGACCCGCCCGCCCGGCTGCTCATCGACCGGATGATCCGCGCCGAGCAGGCCGGTTTCAGCCACGGCTGGACCTTCGACTCCTGCGTGCTGTGGCAGGAGCCCTTCGTCATCTACAGCCGGATCCTCGCCGAGACCGAGCGGATGACCGTCGGCCCGATGGTCACCAACCCCGGAACCCGCACCTGGGAGGTGACCGCCTCCACCTTCGCCACGCTCAACGACATGTACGGCAACCGGACCGTCTGCGGCATCGGCCGCGGCGACTCCGCCATGCGGGTCGCCGGACGACGCCCCGCCACCCTCGCCCGGCTCTCCGAAGCCATGCACGCCATCAAGGAGTTGGCCGAGGGGCGCACCGCCGAGGTGGACGGCACCGAGATGCACCTGCCGTGGGTCCGCTCCGGAGCGTCGCTGCCGATCTGGATGGGGGCGTACGGTCCGAAGGCACTGAACCTGACGGGTCGTCAGGCCGATGGTTTCATCCTGCAGCTGGCCGATCCGTACCTGACCGAGTTCATGATCAAGGCGGTACGGGCCGCCGCCGTCGAGGCCGGCCGGGATCCGGACTCGGTCACCGTCTGCGTCGCCGCCCCGGCCTACGTCACCGCCGACGACTCGCCCGAGGCGCTCGCCCACGCCCGGGAGCAGTGCCGCTGGTTCGGCGGGATGGTGGGCAACCACGTGGCCGACCTGGTCAGCCACTACGGCGAGCACTCCGACCTGGTGCCGGAGGCGCTCACCGACTACATCAAGGGCCGGCAGGGCTACGACTACAGCCACCACGGGCGGGCCGGGAACCCGGACACGGCCTTCGTTCCGGACGAGATCGTCGACCGCTTCTGCCTGATCGGCCCGGCAGAGGCGCACCGGGCCCGGTTGGCGGAGCTCCGCTCGCTCGGCGTCGACCAGTTCGCCGTCTACGCCATGCACGACGCCATCGAGGCCACCATCGACGCGTACGGGACGGACGTCATCCCGCACCTGTGACGCCGGCCCGCGCAGTTCCGTGTGACCTCCTGCCCGTGCCGCCGATCGTGAACCATCCTGTGCGCCTGTCTGTGAACCCGGCCGTGAAGCTGCCTGTGAACCCGCCCCTGACCCCAACCTGAGCCCGGCCGCGGATTCGGCCGTGGCGGACGGGAGTTGTCCGTGTCCGGAACCGAAACCAGTGGCAGCAGACAGCTGCATCACCCCGACGGCCGGGTCGAACTGGGCCCGGCCGACGGACAGTTGCCCCCCAACGGATTCACCAGCGACGACCTCCGGCCGGTCCCGGTGGCGCGGCGCACCTGGACCACGTACAACTTCCTCGCGCTCTGGGTCGGCATGGCCCACAACATCCCGTCCTGGACCCTGGCTTCGGGCCTGGTCGCGCTCGGCATGGACTGGAAGCAGGCGGTGCTGACCATCGCACTCGCCAACCTCGTCGTGCTGGTCCCGATGCTGCTCACCGGGCACGCCGGCACCAAGTACGGCATCCCGTTCCCGGTCTTCGCCCGCGCCTCGTTCGGGCTGCGCGGCGCCAACCTGCCGGCCCTGCTGCGGGCGGCGGTGGCCTGCGCCTGGTTCGGCATCCAGACCTGGATCGGCGGCGAGGGCATCTTTCTGCTGGCCGGCAAACTGCTCGGTGAATCCTGGCGCACCGCGGGGGAGTTCGGCGGACACCCGTGGACCCAGTGGCTCTCGTTCCTGCTGTTCTGGCTGATCGAGATGGCCATCATCGCGCGCGGGATGGAGGCCCTGCGGCGGTTCGAGAACTGGGCGGCGCCGTTCGTCATCGTCGGCGCGCTCGCGCTGCTGATGTGGATCACCGTCAAGGCGGGCGGGCTCGGGCCGCTGCTCGACCAGCCGTCCAGGCTGGGGTGGGGCGGCGGCTTCTGGAAGGTCTTCTTCCCGGCGCTGATGGGCATGATCGGGTTCTGGTCCACCCTCGCGCTGAACATCCCCGACTTCACCCGCTTCGGCGGCAGTCAGCGGGCCCAGATACGCGGGCAGGCGCTCGGCCTGCCGACCACGATGACGCTCTTCGCGTTCCTGTCCGTGCTGGTCACCTCTGGCTCCGAGGCGGTCTACGGGGCGCCGGTGTGGGATCCGATCCAGCTGGCCGCCAAGATGGAGAACCCGGTCGGCATCCTGTTCGCGCTGCTGACCGTGCTGGTCGCGACGCTGTCGGTGAACATCGCCGCCAACGTCGTGTCGCCCGCCTACGACCTCGCCAACCTGCTGCCCCGCCTCGTCGGTTTCCGGACCGGGGCGCTGATCACGGGGGTGGTCGGGATCGCGATCCTCCCGTGGCGGCTGATCTCCGACCCGCACGTGTACATCTTCACCTGGCTGGGCGTGGTCGGCGGCCTGCTCGGCACCGTCGGCGGAGTGCTGATCGCCGACTACTGGGTGCTGCGTCGCACCCGCCTCCGGCTCGCCGAGCTGTACCGGCCGGGCGGGGCGTACTGGTACGCGGCCGGTTGGAACTGGAGGGCCGTCACGGCGCTCCTGGTGGGCGGCGTGCTGGCGGTCGGCGGCTCGTACTCCACCCTTGACGCCGATGGGGCGAAGCAGGGTCCGTTCCCGGCGGACGGCCTGATCCCCGTCCTCAAGCCGCTCGCCGATTACGGCTGGGCCGTTGGGCTCGCGGCGGCGGCCGTGGTGTACCTGGGGCTGAGCGGGCTGTTCGGGAGGGGAGCTGCGCGGGCGGGGGAGGGCTGACGGATGACGGCGAACGGCTGACAGATTTTGAAATCTGTCAGCCGCTGGTTGTCGGTTGTTCGCTGTCGTCCGTCGTCCGTCGCCTGCCGTCTGCCGCCTGCCGTTCGCTCCTCACCCGGCCGCTGCCGCCGCCCGGTCGACGGCGGCGAGGACCTTCGCGGTGCCGTCCTCGACGGCCAGGGCCGCCGCGACGGCCCGGGCGCGGGTGCGGTAGCGGGGGTCGTCGAGGGTCAGGCGGAGGGCGGTGGCGAGGCGGGCCGGGGTCAGGGTGCGCAGTGGGACGGGCCCGGGGGAGACGCCGAGCAGGGCCAGCCGGGCGGACCAGAACGGTGCGTCGAGCTGGGCGGGCACGGGGACGGTGGGAGTCCCGGAGCGGAGGGCGGCCGCCGTGGTTCCGGCGCCCGCGTGGTGGACCACGGCGGCGGTGCGGGGGAAGAGCCAGTCGTGCGGGGTGTCGCCGATGGTCAGGACGGAGTCCGAGTCCTCAGCGGCCAGTTCGCTCCAGCCGGACTGGAGGAGGAGGCGCACCCGGGCGGCGCGGGCGGCGGCGAGGACGGTGGCGGTGAGCCGCTCGGGGTCGGGGACGACCAGGCTGCCGAAGCCGACGAAGACCGGCGGCGGTCCGGCGGCGAGGAAGTCGAGTAGCCGGGCCGGGGGTGTCCAGTCCGGCCGCTCGGGCGGCCACCAGTAGCCCGCCACGTCCAGCCGGGGGTGCCAGTCGGCGGGCCGGGGCACCACCAGCGGCGAGAAGCCGTGCAGGACGGGGTGGTTGCGACGGGCCCGGGCGACGCCGAGCGGCGGCAGGCCGAGCCGCTGCCGCAGCCCGCGGACGGCCGGCCCGAAGAGCTGGTCCGTCGCGGCCTGGACGGCGTGCCCCGCCAGCAGGTTGCCGGACCGGCCGAGCGACCGGGTGCCGGTGACGGCGGGCGCGAACTCCCGGGTGGGGGAGAGGGGCTGGAGGTACAGCCCGATGCTGGGGATGCCGACCGCCTCGGCGGCGACCTGGCCGAGCGCGCTGGTGGTGCTGGTGGTCAGCAGCAGATCGGTGCCGAGTGCCGTGGCATCGGCGATGCCCTCGCCGAGTGCCGGCATGAACCTCCTGGCGAGCCGCAGGAGTTGCAGGATTCCACCCGGTCCGCTGCCGGCCCGCAGCAGGCGCCGGCCCTCGGCGGAGGCGAGTTCGGCGCGCGGGTCGACCGGTAGCGGGCGGTACTCCAGCCCGGCGGCCCGGACGGGCCCGGCGAAGGTGTCGTGGGTCGCGACGGCCACCTGATGTCCGGCCGCCCGCAGGCGGACGCCGAGCCCGGTGAAGGGGGCCACGTCGCCCCGGGAGCCGGCGGTGGCGATCAGGATGCGCATGGTCGCAGTATTTCGGCGTCGGCGGCGGGCAGGAAGGGCGCCACGCGCGGGGGCGGTCCGGCCCCGCCGACCGGTATCGAACGCCGGCCTGCAGGTGGCGGGCGCCGTGACTGACCACGTGGCTGACCCCGTCTGATCCCTGTGGTGGGCCGGGCGGCCGAACCGGGCGGCGGAACCGGGCGGCGGGCGGAGGCGTCCTTCCGGGCAGAGCGCACGGGACGGGGCCCGGGGCGCCGCGGACGGGAGGGGATGTCGGAATGAGCATCGTCGCGTGGATCGTGCTGGGCCTGCTGGCGGGTGCGCTGGCCAAGCTGCTACTGCCGGGGAAGGACCCGGGCGGCCTGATCGTGACCACCCTGATCGGCATCGCCGGATCGTTCGTCGGCGGCTGGATCGCGTCGCACTTCCTGCACCGCTCGGTCACCGCGCACTTCTTCGACGCCGCGACCTGGGTGTCGGCGATCGGCGGCGCCCTGGTGCTGCTGATCGTCTACCGGCTGCTGTTCGGCAACTCGCGCCGCTGACGGCCGGGTTCGTTCCGTCGCCGGTACCCGGGAGGCCATGGGACGGCCTGCCGTGAGGGGTTCCGCCGCCCGGAGCGGCCGCGCCCGGATGGCCGGTTCGCACCGGTCCTTCCGGGCGCTGGAACGGTGCGGGGCTCTCGTACGTCCTTCCGGTCGGACCCGGGGGCTCGACGGGGTCGTCACACCGATGACGCAAGGGGCGGCGGATGAGCTGGATGGCGTGGATCGTGCTGGGCCTGGTGTCGGGGACGCTGGCCAGGATGGCGATGTCGAGGGGTGAGCGCGGCCTGATCGGCAGCACCCTGATCGGGATCACCGGCTCCTACATCGGCACCTGGATCGTCTCGAACTGGATGCACGGGGCGGTGAAGGTGAGCTTCCTCGACATCACGACCTGGGTGTCGGCGATCGGCGGCGCGATGGTCCTGCTCCTCGCCTACAAGGTGTTCCGCTTCATCACCCGCCGCTGACCACCGGCCCGTGGCCGGCGGCCCCGGACGCCTCGGCGACCCAGTCCGGGAGGGGCTCGCGGGCGGCGAGCCAGCCGGGCGGCACGTCCGCGAGTCCGGTCCGGGCGGCGACCACGCCGGCGGCGACGGCGCAGGTGGTGTCCTTGTCGCCCCAGCCCTCCAGGGTGTGCCAGACGGCCTCGGGCAGCGAGTCCAGGTGCCCGGCCGCGGACCAGAGGGCGAACGGCACGGTGTCCGGGGCGGAGATCAGGGTCCCCGAGCCGAGCACGCTGGCGGCGTGCCGGACGCTGGTGTGCCCGGGCAGCCGGGCGGCGATCCGCAGCCCGGAACGGACCTCGCAGTCCGGCAGCCGTCCGGCGACCTCGGTCAGCAACTCGGCCCGGCCGGGCGGGCTTCCGCCCCGGCTCCGGACCGCCAGCGCCGCCGCGAGGGCGACCGCCACCGCGCCGGCGACCGCCTCCGGGTGGAAGTGGGTGGTGAGCGCCTGCAGTTCGGCCTGCCGGACCACCGTGTCGAGGTTGTCGGCGAACCAGGCCCCCAGCGGGGCGACCCGCATCGCGGCGCCGTTCCCGTGCGAGCCCTGGCCCTCGGACTGGCCCGCGGTGATGGCGCGCCAGTCCCCGCCGGTGCCGATCCCGCGCAGTACCCGGTGCATCGACGGGCCGTACTTGCGGCCGTACTCGCGGGCGTACTCGGAGGCGAATTCCCGGGCGAGCGCGTCCGGCCGGACCTCTCCCGCACCGAGCAGGTGGCGGACCAGCACGAGCGCCATGGCGGTGTCGTCGGTCCAGTGCCAGGGCGCGCGCCGGACCAGACGGGCGGCCAGCGCGGCGGCTGCCTCGTCCGGCGGGACCGAGAACCAGCGGTCGCCGAAGGCATCGCCGAGGGCGAGCCCCTCCAGGCTGTCCAGGACCGGGCGGGCCGTACGCATGTCATCGTCCGAGTGAGATCAACTGTGCGCGGCAGTCTGCCGGACGGGCTGGGCGCCGGCGAACGGGTTTCCCGTCGCTCGCTGGCGCCCCGCGTACTGACGTACCGTCACGTCACCTTCAGGCCGCCGAGGACGAGCTTCCAGACGGCCTCGAACCGGTCGTCGACCCCGGGCGTGGACCAGGTGGACGCGTAGGCCGGGTCGTGGAAGGGGCTGGTGGCGTCGAAGACGGCGCGGGCGGTGTTGCGGATGTGGGTGAGCTTGAACTCCTTGCGCTCCGTGCCGTCCGTGACGATCTGCGCGATCTGGTCGACCAGGGTGTCGACATGGGCGTCCACCAGGCCGCTGTTCTCCTCGACCAGCACCATGTAGGTGGCGAACAGCTCCGGGTCGTCCAGCGCCTTCTTCCGCTTGGCCGTGAACAGCGTCCTCAGCCAGCGGTGCAGCCGCTCGGAGGCGGGGCCGCCCTCGCTGGAGACGGTCGCCAGCTCGTGGTGCGCCTGGTCCAGCCAGCGCTGGGTGACCGCCTCGCGCAGCGCGGCCTTGCTGGGGAAGTGCCGGTAGACGCTGCTGTGGCTGACGCCGAGGATGCGGGCGACGTCCACGACGGTGGCCTTGGCCGGGCCGAACCGCCGGAGGACGTCCTCCGCCGCGATCAGGATCTGCTCGGCGGTGAGTGTGGTGTCCGTGGTCACGGGGAGGTCCGTCCTTTGGGTCGTGCGGTCGGGTCGTGCGGCGTCGGCGCCGGTGGTGCGTCAGTGCTCGCTGTCCAGGTGGGCCATCTGTGCGGCAGCGTACCGGTCACCTGCGGCGGCGCCGGCGGGTACGGCGGCCTCGACGGCGGCGAGGTCGGGCCCGGTCAGAGTGACGTCGAGCGCGCCGAGGGCCTCGGCCAGACGGTCCCGGCGGCGGGCGCCGACCAGCGGGACGACGTCCTGCCCGCGCGAGGCCACCCAGGCGATGGCGACCTGGGCGACGGTCGCGCCCCGCGCGGCGGCGATCTCGCGCAGGGCCTCGACCAGCGCCAGGTTGTGGGCCAGGTTCTCGCCCTGGAAGCGCGGACTGTGGCTGCGGAAGTCGGTGCCGGCGAGGGCGCGTTCCCGGTCCCAGTGGCCGCTGAGCAGGCCGCGGGAGAGCACGCCGTACGCGGTGATGCCGATGCCGAGCTCGCGGGCGGCGGGCAGGACGGCGGCCTCGATCGAGCGGGAGAGCAGCGAGTACTCGATCTGGAGGTCGCTGATCGGGTGGACGGCGGCGGCCCGGCGCAGGGTGTCGGCGCCGACCTCGGAGAGTCCGATGTGGCGGACGTAGCCGGCCTTCACCAGGTCGGCGATGGCGCCGACGGTCTCCTCGATCGGGACGTCCGGGTCCAGACGGGCCGGGCGGTAGACGTCGATGTGGTCGGTGCGCAGGCGGCGCAGGGTGTAGGAGAGCGCGGTCTTGGTGGCGGCGGGGCTCGTGCTGTAGCCGAGCCACTGGCCGTCGGGGCCGCGCTGGGCGCCGAACTTCACGCTGATCTGCACGCTCTCGCGGTCGCGGCCGCGCAGCGCTTCGTGGATCAGCAGCTCGTTGTGGCCCATGCCGTAGAAGTCGCCGGTGTCGAGGAGGGTGATTCCGGCGTCGAGGGCCGCGTGGATGGTGGCGATGCTCTCGGCCTCGTCGGCCGGGCCGTACAGGTTGGACATGCCCATGCAGCCGAGGCCGAGGGCCGAGGTGACCGGCCCGGTGGTGCCGAGGGTGCGCTGGGCGGGGCGGGTGTGCGGGGACACGGGGACTCCAAGGGGCGGGTGCGGCGCCGGGAGGCGGGGGCAGGGTGGCCCGGATGCCACTGTGGCACGACAGCGAACAGATTTCAAAATCTGTTCGCTGTCGTCTGTTATCTGAAAGTTGAACTCTGTCTGTTGTCATTTGTTCGGACGAACGCCCCCTGGATCAGCCACCCCGCCGCAGCTGCCCGAACAGTCGCGGCACGGCTGCCCGCCGGCCGTCAGCGGGCGACCCGGCTGCGGGTGTCGTACGCGAAATCGGTGAACTCGGGGTGGCGGAGCATCCAGCCCTTGATGAAGGGGCAGGTCGCCAGCACGGCCAGGCCTCGGGCGCGGGCGTCGTCCAGGGCTGCGCGGGCCAGCGCACTGCCGATGCCCCGGCCCTCGAAGGCGGGCTCGACCACGGTGTGCGGATAGACCACCAGCTGGTCGCCGCGCAGGTACTCGGCGAAGCCCGTCGGCCGGTCGTCCTCCCAGGCCTCGAAGCGGTTGCGGGCTTCCACGTCACGTACCGAGAGGGTCATCGAGGCTCCTCACCGCCGGAGAGCCGCGGCCGGGCCCGGCCCCGGTCCGTCATCGGGCGACCGGGGCCGCCCCGCCCGTCGATCGCCGGTCGTCCCCGTACCCGTCCCCTCCGTCTCCGCCTCCGCCCGCTCCGTCCATGTCTTCTTCGCGGCGGCCGTCGGCTCACCGGCCGCGCTCCCGACCGGCGCCCAGGCCTCGCGTCCGCCCGGCGCCCGCAGCAGGTAGGCACGGGCGGGCGGCACGTTGCGCCACACCGTGCGCTCGCCCAGGCCGTACGCCGCCTCGAACCCCCGCAGCAGCCGCACCACCGCCCGGTGGCGGGCGCCCCGGCGGGGGCCCGAGGTGAGGGTGCGCGCCGTCGTCGTGCCGAGGTACCCGAAGTACGTCAGCTCGCCGCCGGGCGCCAGCAGCCGCAGGTAGAGGTCGAGGATGTCGCGCACCCGCGCGGGCTCGAAGTTGGTGAACGGCAGCCCGGACACGATCGCGTCGTACCGCTGCGTGCAGTCCTCCGGCCGGGCCCCCTCCGGCTCCGCCGTACGGGACTCCGGAAGCTCCTCGACCCGGCAGGCCGACAGCCGCAGCCCGATGCCGGGGTGGCGCGCGGCCAGGACGGGGTCCTCCCGGAGCCGCTCCGCGAACCGCGGGTTGGCCTCGACGACGTGCAACCGGTCGCCCGGGCGCAGCACTCGGGCGAGCCGGCGGGTCACCACGCCCGTTCCGGCGCCGACCTCCAGCACCGAGATCGGACGGTTCGGGCGGCTGGTGACCGGTACCACCAGCGCGTTCACCAGCTCAGGGCCGCTCGGGGCCAGCGCGCCGGTGTCGTGGAAGGTGCGCAGGGCCTCGGCGAGGAACAGCAGGCGGTCCCCGCCGGCGGACGAACCGTACCGGGGGGAAAGGGACTTGGGGCCGTGGTGGAGCCGTTCACTGGTCATGCCCTCGACGCTAGGCAGCACGGGGCCGCCGCGAATCGGCCGGTCAGTGGCGCCGACCCCCGACGAAAGTCGAGGGTGCGGTTACCCGGAAGACAGAGGTGCTCCACGGTCGAGCGCCCCTAGCATCGAGCCCGAGGTACCGAACACCGAACGTGCGGAGAGCTTTCGGGGCGGGGGAAGAGGAAAGGAGGAGCGTCATGCGCAGGAGTGTGCTCGGCTGGTACGGGCCGGACCACCGGGCCGGGACCGATACCTTGTTGCTGCTCGGAGTGCTCGGCCTGGGCATCGAGGAGGCGTTGGCCCAGTGGACGCGCTCCGACGGTCCACTGCGCCTGCCGCGCACGGTCGTTGCCGCGCTCGCCGCGCTCTCGCTCGTCTTCGCCCGCCGCTACCCGGTGGCCTCGGCCGTGCTGCCGGTGCTCACCGGCGGGTCGTTCAACCGGGCCTTCCCCGGCCTGTTCAGCGTCTTCCACCTCGCCTACCTGGGCCGGACCGGCCCGGCGGTGGCGGGCGGCGCGGCCATCGTGGTGGGCAGTGCGGCGGGTGCGAATTCGCTGATCGGCTGGGCCGGCACCGCCGGGTCCCAACTCCTCGTCCAGGCCGCCGTCCTGGCGGTCGCCCTGTGGCTGCACGGCAGACGGGTGCTGATCCGCACCCTGCACGAGCAGGTCGACGCGCTGCGCCGCGAGCGCGAGCTGCGTGCCGACCAGGCCCGAGCCGCCGAACGCGCCCGGATCGCCCGGGAGATGCACGACGTGCTGGCCCACCGGCTCAGCCTCCTGGTGCTGCACGCCGGGGTGCTGCGCGACCAGGCCAGGGCCGGCACCGTCGCCGCGGACACCGACCGCCTCACCCACCGACTCGAACTGCTGCGCACCACCGCCGCCCGATCGCTCGACGATCTGCGCGACGTCCTGGGCGCGCTGCGGGCCGACCCTCCGGCCCCGCACGCAGCGGGAGGCGATCCGCCCGTGCCGGCCGAGGCCGGGAGCGTCCCGGCGCCCGCCCTGCGCGACCTCACCGAACTCGTCGGCGAGGCGAACCAGGCCGGCCAACGGGTCGAACTCGCCCTCTCGGGAGACCCGGAGACCATCCCGACCACCCACCGGCTGGCCGTGCACAGGCTGGTCCAGGAGGCGCTGACCAACGCCCGCAAGTACGCGCACGCCGCGCCCGTCACCGTCCGGGTCGGCTACGGGGCGCCGGCGACGACGGTCGAGGTCCGCAACGGCCCGGGCGAGGCGATGCCGGACGGGCCGGGTGCCGGCGGCGGGTACGGGCTGGTCGGGCTGGCCGAACGGGTCGAGGCCCTCGGCGGCCACCTAGACGCCGGTCCGGAGGGTGGCGGCGGCTTCCGGCTCTCCGCCCGGTTGCCCGCGCCGGACCGCCCGCCGCAGCTGGTGCCCGACCCGGCTCCCGCCCCGGGCGAGGGTTCGCCGCCACCACCGGGGCGCGCGCCGTCGGACCCGGCGCGGGCGTCTCCGGGGCCGGGGCCGAGGCAGGGGGGATCCGGACAGGGGAGACCCGGGCAAGGAATACGAGGGGCACGGCAGTCGCAGGAACGGGTGCAAGGGGCGCACCACCCGGAGCGATCCACGGGACCGGAGCGATCGACGGGACCGGAGCAGCCGATGGAACCGGAGCGTTCGATGGAACCGGAGCAGGAACCGAAGCAGCAGCCGAAGGGTGCCGCATGATCCGAACAATGGTGGTCGACGACGACGCGCTGGTTCGCCTCGGCCTGGTCGACCTCCTGGCCCAGGACCCGGCACTCACCGTGGTCGCCGAGGCCGCCGACGGGCTGCAAGCCGTCGAAATCGCCGGAAGCCGGCGGATCGACGTCGCGCTGATGGACATCCGGATGCCCCGGCTCGACGGGATCGCCGCCACTCGGCGGCTGCGCGAACTCCCGGACGGCCCGCGGGTCATCGCCCTCACCACCTTCGATCTGGACGAGTACGTGTACCAGGCACTCGCGGCCGGGGCGGACGGCTTCCTGCTCAAGGACACCCCGCCCGCGGAGATCGCCCGGGCCGTCCACGTCGTCGCGGGCGGTCAGGGGATGCTGCACCCGGCGGCCGCGCGGCGGCTGATCGACCGCTACCACCGGGTCGGGGCACCCCGGTCGGTGGCCGCCCGTCACCGGGTCGCCGGACTCACCCCGCGGGAGACCGACGTGCTGCGCGAACTCGCCGACGGCCTCTCCAATGCCGAGATCGCGGGCGTGCTCGGAATGCGCGAGAGCACCGTCAAGGCGCATGTCAGCCGGATCCTGACCGGGCTCGGTGTCGGCAACCGGGTCCAGGCGGCGCTGCTCGCACGCGACGCCGGGCTGGTGGGCGACGGTGGCTGAGGACGAACGGCGGGGAGCGACTGCGGCCGGGACCGCGCACCGGGGTTCCGGTCGGTCGCGCACGCTCGCACACATTCGTGCACGTCCGTGCCGGGCCTGCTCCCGCCGTACCCGGAGCTCTCCGCCCACCCCGGCGCCCTCCCGCCGTGCAGGGGTGCCGCCCTGTCGTGTCCGGGCGGGCAACCGAGGCACGTCGAGGCTCGGAGGGGCACACCGGGGCACGGCACCGGCCGGTGTTCACGCGGGTGTTCCCCGGACGTTCCCCCGGAGTCGGGGTGGGCGGGGCAGCGGGCTTCCCTGAGCCGCCGCGTGCTCCCGGTTCGTATCGCATGCTGAGCCGCTGTCACCCATCCGGCGTGGAATTGCCGTGCCTTGGCCGTTTGCGCTGCCGAACTCGGGCGGCGGGTCCATGGTGGAGATGGGCGCGATCCGGCGACCGCGTCCGCGCGCCGATCCAGGCCCGCGCGCCGAGCGCCCGCGCCGATCGTGGACGGGCGGCCTCCGAAGCGGGGCCCGGTACCGGCACGCTGGGAGCAGGGCCACCTCGCAGGAAACCGAACGGTTCTTCTAGGCTCACATCTCGGCTTCCCTGCGGCGGTCCGGCCATTGCGCCCGCTGCCGGGAGGCCACCGTCCACGGGGGCTCCGGGCGGACCGGGGCCCCCGGATCGAGCGAGGAGGACGCACATGCCAAGCACGCCGCCCAGCCGTTCCACCGTACTTGGGCCAGACGGGCCGATCCGGTGGGCCGCCCATCACCCCGGCCGACCGGTGCGGTCCGGCCGGGCCTGGTACCCGGGTGGGAGCGGTCGGCCGGTACGGCCGCTGTATACCGGCGGTGGTCGCGGAGGCGAGCGTTGAGTCCCCAGATCGTCGGGGCGCCCGCCGTGCCGGGCGCCGCCGTGGAACCCGACCCGACGCCGGTCACCGTCCCGGCCGCCACCGACGGCGAGACCCTCGCCGCGACCACCGCGACCACCACCACTGCCGCCACCACCGTCGGCGCCACCGGTACCGCCACCGCTGCGGGCGCCACCACCGGCACCGCAACTGCCGCTGCGGCTCAGGCCACTGCGGTTCCGGCCGCCTCGGCTCAGGCCGCCGCGGTAGCGACCGGCGCGGCGAAGACCGCCGTGACCACGGCAGCCGGCGCCAAGACCGCAGCGACCAAGACCGCAGCGGCCAAGACCACGGCAGCCAAGGCCGCGGTGGCCAAGTCCGCCCTCACGAAGTCGTCCCTTGCCAAGGCCGTCGTCGCGAAGAACGCGGTGGCGACGACCGCGGTGCCGAGGAGCACGGCCGGAAAGCCCACGGCGGGCCCGGCCGCCACCGCCACCCCCGGGGCCTCCACCGTCATCACGGCGCTTCCCGGTGTGCCGCAGGCGCTCAGCGCCCGGGCCCGTACCCTCGCCGGAGCAGTCCGGCGGCGCTGTGCCGATCTGGCGCGGATCGAGTCCCCCAGCGGGGACGCGCCCAGACTCGACGCCCTCGCCGAGGAGTTGGCGGCCGGCTTCCGTGCCACCGGTGCCACCGCCCGGCGTGAGCCCGGACCGGCCGGGGACCACCTCGTGCTGGAGTGGGAGGGCCGGGACGAGTCCCTGCCGCACCTGCTGATCGTCGGGCACCACGACACCGTCTGGCCGGTCGGCACCCTCGCGGACTGGCCGGTGACCGAGCAGGACGGCCGGCTCACCGGCCCCGGCGTGGTCGATATGAAGGGTGGACTCGCCGTCCTGGAGAGCGCGTTGTCGCTGCTCGTGGACCTGGGCGAGCGCCCGCACCGGACCGTCCGCCTGGTCGTGGTGTCCGACGAGGAGGTGGGCAGCCCGGACGGGCGGCGCCTGGTCGAGCGCCAGTTGCGCGGCGCCGCGGCGGTCCTGGGGCTCGAACCACCGCACCCCGACGGTCGGTTGAAGACCGCGCGGCGCGGCAGCACCCGGGTGCGGCTCACCGTGACCGGTCGCGAGGCGCATGCGGGCAACGACGCCCACGACGGGGTGTCCGCGGTCGACGAGCTGGTGGACCAGCTCGTGGTGGTGCGGGACCTCGCCGGCCAGCCCGGCACCGAGCTGAACGCCGGTCGGATCAGTGGTGGTTCGCGTGCCAACGTGGTCGCCGGTCGGGCCGAGGCCGAGTTGGGGCTGCGCTTCGCCACCGTCGAGGCGCAGCGCCGCACGCTCGACGACCTTGCCCGGCTCGCCCCGTTGCGTCCGGGTGCCCGGGTTCGTACGGAGGTGCTGTCCAGTCGTCCGGCCTGGCCCGAGCGGACCGGCAACCCGCTGCTGCGGCACGTGCGTTCGCTCGCCGCGGTTCTCGGTCAGCAGCTGGACGGCGGTCCGGCGGGCGGGGCGGGGGACACCAACCTGCCGGGCTCGCGCGGGCTTCCGACCCTGGACGGCTTCGGGGCGGTCGGTGCCGGGGCCCATGCCCGGCACGAATACATCCGGCTCGACCAGATCGCCCCCCGGATCGCCCTGCTGGCGGCGCTGCTCGCCGTTCCGCTGCCGCGACTGCGTGACCGCGCGGAGGGGTGAGGCGTTGCGGTGAGCCGCTGACGGTCGGCAGCTGACAGCCGGAAGCAGACAGCTGACAGCTGACAGCTGACAGCTGACAGCGGACGGCCGACAGCAGTGGACGGTATGCAGTAGACGGACGCCGGCGAACAGATGACAGCCGACAGATAACAGCTGACAGATTTCAGAATCTGTCAGCTGTTATCTGTTTCGCACCTTGCCATCCCTCCGCCCCGCTGCGCAGAATGGTACCGACCGAACGGTCAGTCGGTTGGTTGATCGGGCGCTCCGGCAACCGACCGGGCAGGACGGGCAGGACACGAGAGGGGACTGTGGTGACAGCAGAGGTGGCCGAGGCGGTCCCCGCGCAGACGCCGGAGGACCGGTTCGAGGCGGTCGTCGCCGCTGAGCAGCGGATCGAGCCCAGGGACTGGATGCCCGACGCCTACCGGGCCACCCTGATCCGCCAGATCGCCCAGCACGCACACTCCGAGATCATCGGCATGCAGCCCGAGGGCAACTGGCTGACCCGGGCGCCGTCCCTGCGCCGCAAGGCCATCCTGCTTGCCAAGGCCCAGGACGAGGCCGGTCACGGCCTCTACCTCTACGCCGCCGCCGAGACCCTCGGCGTCGACCGCGCCGAGCTCACCGAGAAGCTGATCTCCGGCCGCCAGAAGTACTCCTCGATCTTCAACTACCCGACCCTCAGCTTCGCCGACGTCGGGGTGATCGGCTGGCTGGTGGACGGCGCCGCGATCTGCAACCAGGTCCCGCTCTGCCGGTGCAGCTACGGCCCGTACGCCCGCGCGATGGTGCGGATCTGCAAGGAGGAGTCCTTCCACCAGCGCCAGGGCTACGAGCTCCTGATGACGCTGATGCGCGGCACCGAGGCCCAGCGCCGGATGGTCCAGGACGCGGTGGACCGCTGGTGGTGGCCGTCGCTGATGATGTTCGGCCCCTCGGACTCCGACTCGCCGAACAGCGCCCGCTCGATGGCCTGGCGGATCAAACGGCACAGCAACGACGAGCTGCGCCGGCGGTTCGTCGACATGACCGTCCCGCAGGCCGAGCACCTGGGGGTCACGCTCCCGGACCCGGAGCTGCGCTGGAACGAGGAGCGCGGCGGTTGGGACTTCGGTGAGCCGGACTGGTCCGAGCTGACCAGGGTCATCCACGGCCAGGGCCCCTGCAACGCCCAGCGGATCGACCGCCGCCGTGCCGCCCACGAGGACGGCACCTGGGTGCGCGAGGCCGCCGTCGCCTACGCGGCCAAGCGCGCCGCCGAGGCTGCCGAAACCGCCGGAGCCGCCGAGGCCGCCGAAACCGCCGGAGCCGCCGGAGCCGACCAAGCCCCCGGACTCACCGAAGCCACCGAACAGGAGAACGGAAAGTGACCGAGCCCCAGGTTGGCTCCCCGGCCGGGTCCAAGGCCGGCTGGCCGCTGTACGAGGTGTTCGTGCGCCCCCGGCGGGGGCTGAACCACGTCCACGTCGGTTCGCTGCACGCCGCCGACGACCGGATGGCGCTGCTCGCCGCCCGCGACCTGTACACCCGGCGCAACGAGGGCGTGAGCCTCTGGGTGGTCCGCTCGGACGCGATCACCGCCTCCACCCCGGACGAGCGCGACCCGTTCTTCGATCCCAGCGGCGACAAGGTCTACCGCCACCCGACCTTCTACGACATCCCCGAGGATGTCCCGCACATCTGACGGGGGAGCCACCGTGCACGACCACACCACCTCCACCACCGGAACCACCACCGGCGCCGGCCCGGGCGGCGGCCAGGACGACCACGTCTACCTCAGCCTCGCCGACGCCGCCCCCGGACCCGAGGGCGAGGGCCGCTGGGCGTACGGGACGGGCTTCGCCGACCCGCTGCTCGGCGTGGACACCACGCTGCCCGCCGGTCTGGACGGCGCCGACCTCGCCGCCTACTGCCAGATGCTGGGCGACGACGCCCTGGTCCTCGCACAGCGGCTGATCGAGTGGTGCACCCGGGCGCCCGAGCTGGAGGAGGAGGTCGCGCTCGCCAACCTGGGCCTCGACCTGCTCGGCCAGGCCCGTCTGCTGCTCACCCGGGCCGGGCAGGCGGACGGCACCGGCCGTACCGAGGACGACCTGGCGTACTGGCGCGAGGAGCACGAGTTCCGCAACGTCCGCCTGGTGGAGACGTCGAACGGCGACTTCGCGTACTCGATCGCCCGGCTGTTGCTGTTCGCCACCGCGCGCGGCGCCCTGTACGAGGCGCTGAGCGCGCACCCCGATCCGGTGCTGGCCGCGGTCGCGACCCGGGGTGTCAAGGAGCTCGCCTACCACCGGGAGTACGCGACGGCCTGGACGCTTCGTCTCGGTGACGGCACGCCGTACTCGGCCGAGCGGATGCAGGCCGGGCTGGACGCGGTCTGGCCGCTGCTGGAGGAGCTGTTCACGGCGCACCCGGTGGAGCTGCGGGCGGGTGTCGACCCGGCGACCCTGCGCGAACCGGTGCTGCGCTCGCTCACCGCCGTCCTCGCCGAGGCCGGGCTGACCCTGCCGGACGCGCCGCCGCTGGCCACCGTCCTCGGCCGGGCCGGCCGGGACGGCGTGCACACCGAGGCGCTCGGCCCGCTGCTCGCCGAGCTCCAGGTGCTGGCCCGAGCCCACCCGGGGGCGACATGGTGACCAACGACGTGGTGACCAATGACGTGGCGACCGACGGCATCGTGACCGACGAGGTCGCGACGGGTACGGCGGGCAAGGCGGGCGCGGCGGAACCGACGACCCGCGACGTGGCCTGGGCCGTCGCCGCGGCCGTCCCGGACCCGGAGCTGCCCATGCTCACCCTGGCCGACCTGGGCGTCCTGGCCGGGGTCGAGGTGGACGGCGGCAGCGGTACCGTCACCGCCTGGCTGACCCCGACCTACTCGGGCTGCCCCGCCGTCGCCGAGATGGCCACCGACGTGGACCGCCGGCTGCGCGCGGCCGGCTACCCGGACGTCCGGGTGCGGCTGCGGCTGGACCCGCCGTGGTCCACCGACCTGATCACCGCCGAGGGCCGCCGCAAGCTCGCCGAGGCGGGCATCGCCCCACCGCGCCCGACCGCCGCCGTCGCGGCCGCGGCCGGACCGGTGGCGCTCACGCTGGGCCCGACCCGCTCCGGAGCCCCGATCACGGCCGGGCCGGGCACCGTTCCCCCCGTGCCGTGCCCGCAGTGCGGCGGGACCGACACGGAGGAGCTGTCCCGCTTCGGTTCCACCGCCTGCAAGGCGCTCTGGCGCTGCCGGGCCTGCCGCGAGCCGTTCGAACGCGTCAAGGAGATCTGAATGCCCGCCGCTTCCGCCGCCGCCGGCTCCGCCGTTCCCGCCGCCGCTGTTCCCACGCCCGTCGACACCGGGTCCGTCGACACCGGGTCCGTGGTCTCCGCGTCCGTCGACACCGGGTCCGCGACCGGCATCCGCCCCGCCCGCCGTCCGACCTTCCACCGGTTGCGGATCGACCGGGTCGAGCGGCTCTGCGAGGACGCCGTCGCGGTGACCTTCGCGGTGCCGGACGGGCTGGCGGAGGAGTACGCCTTCCGCCCCGGGCAGACCCTGACCCTGCGCAAGCTGGTGGACGGCGCCGACGAGCGCCGCTCGTACTCGATCTGCGCCCCGGTCGGCGGGCCGCTGCGGATCGCCGTCCGGGAGGTGCCCGGCGGGTTGTTCTCGCGCTGGCTGGTGCGCGAGGCGAAGCCCGGCGAGGAGGTGGAGGTGCTGACGCCGTCCGGTCTGTTCACCCCCGAGCTCGGGGTTCCGGCCGACCACGTGCTGCTCGCGGCGGGCTCCGGCATCACCCCGATGCTGTCGATCGCCGCCTCCGTGCTGGCCGCCGACCTCAGCTCCACCGTCACCCTGCTCTACGGCAACCGGCGCAGCGACACCGTGATGTTCGCGGACGAGCTGGCCGACCTCAAGGACCGCTACCTCGGCCGCTTCCAGCTGGTCCACGTGCTC
The DNA here is from genome assembly GCF_053612025.1 of Kitasatospora sp. NPDC054768. Taxonomy (NCBI): domain Bacteria; kingdom Bacillati; phylum Actinomycetota; class Actinomycetes; order Kitasatosporales; family Streptomycetaceae; genus Kitasatospora; species Kitasatospora sp. NPDC054768. The sequence continues at coordinate 54,441 of NZ_JBSHBN010000016.1, read as the reverse complement.
TCCCGGGAGACCAGGGACGCCGAGCTGCTCAGCGGCCGGCTGGACCCGGAGCGGGTACGCGCGCTGCTGGCGGCGCTGGTGGACGTCGGGAGCGTCGGGCACTGGTGGCTGTGCGGCCCGTTCGGCATGGTCACCGGGGCCAAGGACCTGCTCGCCGAACTGGACGTGCCGGGCGAGCGGGTGCACCAGGAGCTGTTCCACGCCGAGGACGAGCCGCTCCCGGAGCGCGACGAGGACTGGGAACGGACGGACGCCTCGGCCGACGGCGGGTCGGGCCCGCAGAGCGAGGTGACCGTCGTGCTCGACGGCCGCGGCAGCACGCTCTGCCTCCCGCGCGACCGCTCGATCCTGGACGGCGCCCAGCGCTCCCGGCCCGACCTGCCGTTCGCCTGCAAGGGCGGAGTCTGCGGCACCTGCCGCGCCCTGGTCACCGAGGGCGAGGTGGAGATGCGCCGCAACTTCGCCCTGGAGGAGAAGGAGCTGGCCGCCGGGTACGTCCTGACCTGCCAGGCCCGCCCGCTCACCGACCGGGTGACCGTCGACTACGACCGCTGAGCGAGCTCAGACGGCGGCGGGCTCCGCGGTCCGGTCCGCGAGCGCCGGGTCCCCGAGCAGCTTGACCAGGTCGTTGACGGCCGCGCGGCCGGCCCGGTTGGCGCCGACGGTACTGGCGGACGGACCGTAGCCGACCAGGTGGACGCGCGGGTCGGCAGTGGCGCGGGTGCCGGTGAGGGCGATCCCGCCGCCGGGGGAGCGCAGCCCGAGCGGGGCGAGGTGCCCGACCTCGGGCCGGAAGCCGGTGGCCCAGACGATCGCGTCCACCGCCAGCTCCTCGTGGCCCCAGGCGACCCCGTGCTCGGTCAGGCGGTCGAACATCGGGCGGCGGCGCAGCGCGCCCAGCTCCTGGGCACGCCGGAGGGCGACGGACGGGCCGAGCCCGGTTACGCTGACCACGCTGCGCACCGGCAGGCCCTGCCGGACCCGCTCCTCGACCTTGGCGACCACCGCGCGCCCGTACTCCGGGGTGAACGGTCCGTCGTGGTACAGGGGTTCGGCGCGGGTGACCCACACCGTCTCGCCGACGGCGGCGACCTCCGACAGCACCTGCACGGCCGAGGCGCCACCACCGACCACCAGCACGCGCCGGCCCGCGAACTCCTCGGGACCGCGGTACTCGGCGTAGTGCAGCTGGCGGCCCGCGAAGTGACCGGGGTAGTGCGGGAGGAAGGGCCGGGTCCAGGTGCCGGTGGCGTTGATCAGTGCGCGGGTGGACCAGACACCGTGGTCGGTCTCGACCAGCAGCCGGGCGTCCGGTCGTTCGGACTCGGCGCGAACGGCACGCACCGTGACCGGGCGTACGACCGGGAGCGCGTGCCGGACCTCGTACGCTGCGAAGTACTCCGGCACCACCTCGCGCGCGGGGGCCCCGGGGTCCGGCGGCGGGAGTTCGGCGTCGGGGAGGTCGTGGACGCCGTGCACGGTGGCCATCCGCAGGGACGGCGAGCGGTGCGCCCAGGCGCCCCCGGGGACGGCGTTGGCGTCGAGGACGACGAAACCGCCGTCGACGCCCGCCCGGTACGGGGCGAAACCGCGGCGGCCCAGGTGGTAGGCGGCGGAAAGGCCTGCCTGCCCGGCACCCACCACCAGGACGTCCACGCGTTCCGGAACGCTGTTCGTTGCACCGTAAACAGTCACGCCGCTGAAACATCAGGGGGTCGACGGCTGTTCCCGTCGTCCCGCCGGGGCTCCGCCGGCGTCCGTGGAGGAGCGAACGGTGGTCGCGAACGGGAGTGCGCGGGCGGAGGCGCGAAGGCGCGGATGTGGAGGAGCAGGAGCAGGCGCTGAGGAGCGTCAGGAGAGCGGGGAGATGACCGCGGCGGTGCCGTAGGCGCAGACCTCGGTGCCGACGTCGGCCGCCTCCGTGACGTCGAAGCGCATCATCAGGACGGCGTTGCCGCCGCGCGCCTTGGTCTGCTCGACCAGCCGCTGCATGGCCTCGTTGCGGCTCTCGACCAGGGTCTTCGTCAGACCGCGCAGCTCGCCGCCGATCAGCGACTTCAGACCGGCACCGATCTGGCTCCCGAGGTGGCGGCTGCGCACGGTCAGCCCGAAGACCTCGCCGATCACGTGGTCGACCCGGAAGCCGGGGATGTCGTTGGTGGTCACGACCAGGACGTCGGCGTTCGGGCCCTGCCCGCCGCCGTACTCGTTGATGTCAGCCATGGGACGCATCCTGCCAGTTCCTGCGTCCGAGTGACCGAGGCGTGGCCGGGCGGTGGCCGAGAACGCTTCCGGAAGCTGGTCCGGACCGGTGATCGGGGGGCCGAAAGGCCGTACCGTTAGCCCCATGGGCGAGCGAAGCGATCATCCACAGGGGCCGGGCGCGGCGGAGGACTCCGGCGCGCAGGAGATCGAGGCGACGGTGGTGCTGGGCCTGCGGATCACCGACTGGCCGGCCCTGCGCGCGGCCGCGATCAGGGCCGTCGAGGAGCTGGACTTCGACGGCATCGACCCGGCCGGCCAGCGTCGCGAACTGCTGCGCGAGATCGCCGAGGACGCCAACGCGGCGCTCGGCGCGCTGCTGCATCCGGACCGGCTGGTGGCCGCCATCCCCGGGGTCGAGGCGATGGGCGGGACGCTGGAGATCAGCGTCACGGAGGACTTCACACCGGACTTCGCCGACCTGTTCCCGCTGGAGGGCGACGAGGAGGACGGCGGCGCGGGCGCGGACTGGACGCTCACCCCGCGCACCGCCTGCCTGCTCCACGCCCAGCTGATAGGCCTGGCCGACGCCGCGTACGACGACTTCGACGAGCACGGGGACGAGGCGATCGTCGACGGCGAGGACGCGGACTGGACGGTCTTCGCCCGGCTCCCCGAACGCACCTGGCGGATGCACCGGAGCTGGCGCCGCGCGATGGCCCGGGCCTTCGACGACCTCGCCGACGACCTCGCGCTCGGCGAGTGGCCGCTGCCACGCTGCCTGGCCGAGGACGTGGCGCTGCGGATGGCCCTGGTGGACGCCCGGACGCTGCTCGGCGCCCAGCCCGAGTCGGTGGCGGACATGATGGGCGACCTCCCGGCCGACCTGTACGACTACGACTGGGACGGCTGCCACGACGAACTGTTCGGGGTCTACGGGCCGGACGACGGCGATCCGGAGCTGGGGGCGGAGCAGCGCACGGAGGTGCTGCTGGCGGCCACCCACCCGGAGGGCTGGTTCCTGATGTACGAGGACGCCGAGGAGCGGGACCCGCAGCGCGGCTACCGGCGCTGACGGGGCGCTGCGCCGTAGGGCGGGCGTCGGGCACTGGGGCGTCGGGTACCGACGCATCGGACGTCGAGGCGTTGGACGTCGGGCGCAGGGTGTCGGCCGCCGGTTCCGTGGCTGTCGCTCGGGCCGGGCGGGTCCGATGGGTGGGCGGTTAGGCTGCGGGCATGTCCGATGTGCGTGGCATGCGAGGTCCGTCCCCCGACGATCCTCTCGATCTCGACGGTCCCGACGATCCGGGTGGTCCCGAAGGGGGCGAAGGGACGGGCGGCGAGCCGGGCCATGAGCCGGGCGATGAGGACGAACCGGCACTGGCCCGGATCGCGCTCGGGCTGGACGGGGCAAGGGCGGCGCAGCGCGGCCGGACGGCCGAGGCCCGGGCCGGCTTCGAGGCGCTCTGGGAGGCGCTGGGGGAACGGGACGTCTTCCACCGCTGCCTCGTCGCCCACTACCTGGCCGACCTGCAGGACGACCCGCGCGCGGAGCTGGCGTGGGACCGGCGGGCCCTGGCCGCCGCCGACTCGCTGAGCGCCGAGCGTGCCCGGACGTACGAGTCGGCCCTCCAGGTGCGCGCCTTCTACCCCTCGTTGCACCTCAACCTGGCCTCGGACCACCTCAAGCTCGGCGAGCCGGACCTCGCCCGTGAGCAGCTCGAACGCGCCGTGCGCAGTCTGGACGCGCTGCCGGAGGACGCGTACAGCGCGAGCATCCGGACGGCGGTGGACGAGCTGCGGCAGCGGCTGCGGTGAGCGCGGAGGTGGACGCTGCGGCGGTCGGGCCGGGCCGAGTCGTCCGGAGTGGGGCTGGCATCCTGGACGGGTGACTGATCCTTCCGATGCCCCGACCCCCACTGCCCCGACCTCCACTGCTTCGACCCCCACTGCTCCGACTCCGGCTGTGGTTCCTCCGGCTCCGGTCTCCGGGCCCCCGGCCCCTGCGGCCGACCCCGGCGAGGCCCCGGAGCGAGAGGACCGCGAGGACCGCGACGAGCGGCCGCAGTACGTGCTGCCGCTGGTCGTCCGGATGGAGCGGGCCACTCCGCCGGGCCGGACGGACGCGCTGGAGACCTCGGCCCGGGCGGTGCTCACCCTGCTCGCCGACCCCCGGGTGACCGGGGCGGACGGCGAGTGGGCGGAGCGGGTCGCGGCCTGGGAGGACGCCCGGATCCGCAAGGTGGTCCGGCGGGCCCGGGGTGGGGAGTGGCGTCGGGCGGGCGAGCTGCCGGGCCTCACGGTGCACGGCCGGGAGGCCGAGGTGCGGGTGTTCCCGCCGGTCCCGCTGGACGGGTGGCCGAAGGACCTCGCCAAGCTCCAGGTGTCCGGGACGGACCTTGAGGAGACGGTCGAGGTCACGGCGCCCGAGCCGGGGCTGCCGGTGCTGTGGCTCAACCCCGAGCTGGAGATGAGCGCGGGCAAGACGATGGCGCAGACCGGGCACGCCGCTCAGCTCGCGTGGTGGCGGCTGGAGGAGGCGCAGCGCAAGGAGTGGGCCGAGGCCGGCTTCGCGCTCGCGGTCCGAACGGCCTCGCCGCAGGCGTGGGAGGAACTCGTCCGCAGCGGGCTGCCGGTGGTCCAGGACGCGGGCTTCACCGAGATCGCGCCGGGCAGCTGCACGGTGATCGCGGAGCACCCGGCGCTGCGGTGACGGCGGGGGCCGGGCGGCTGCCGGGCGGCTGTCGGGCGACGGGTGGCGGCGACGAACGACGGCGAACAGATGACGGCTAACAGATAACAGCGGACGGATGACAGAGTTTGAAATCTGTTATCCGTCCGCTGTTCCCCGTCGCCCGTCAGCTCGGCTCGTACCGCCGCATCGCCCGCAGCCCGCCGTAGACCGCCAGGGCGGTCCAGAGCGCCATGATCAGCAGCCCGGTCCAGTGGCCGTAGTGGACGCCCGGCTCGGGCTGGGTGCGCATCGCGTACAGGCCGGCCCGGTCGGGCAGGAACTGGCCGAGTTCGCGGACACCGGGAATGGCGGCCAGCCAGGTGGTGCCCAGGAACACCATCGGGGTCAGCAGGCCGAGCGCGGCGCTGAAGTTGCCCAGCATCGCGGTCAGTCCGAGGCAGATCAGCACCATCATCGGGTGGTACAGCACACCGGCCAGGAAGCTGCGGGTCAGGCCCGGGGCGGAGAGGTCCAGGCCGACGGTGGCGCCGACGACCAGGAACGAACCCGCCGTTGAGGCCAGGCCGAGCAGCAGGCCCAGCCCGGTGCCGAGCGCGAGCTTGGCGCCGTACAGCCGGCCGCGCCGGGGGACGGCGGTGAGCGAGGTGCCGATCATGCGGGTGTTGAACTCCTGCCCCATCAGCAGGATCCCGAGGCAGGCCACCGCGACGTGCCCGAAGAGCAGTCCGTAGAAGATCCCCCCGGCCGGGTCCTCGCCGGCCGTGTGGTCCTTCGCCCCGTAGGCGGCGTTGACGGCCGCCGTGACGCCGACCGTCAGCGCCAGGGCGACCAGCGGGGCCGCCCATTGCGACGGCAGGGTGGTGAACTTGACCCGTTCGGCGCGTACCGCGTCGGCCATCGTGCTCATCGTCGCTCCCATGTCCCGTCTCCCATGTCCTTTTCGCCCGTGCTCACTTGGCGCGCCGCATCGCCCGCAGGCCGCCGTACGCCGCCAGGGCGGTCCAGAGCGCCATGATCAGCAGCCCGGTCCAGTGGCCGTAGGCGATCTGCGGGTCGTCGACGTACCGCAGGGCGTACTGGCCGGCCCGGTCGGGCAGGAACTGGACCACCCGGCGTACCCCCGGGACGCCGCCGAGCAGTGGTGAGAGCAGGAAGAGGGTCGGGACCAGCAGTCCCATGGCGGCGGTGAGGTTGCCCAGCATGGCGGTCGTTCCGAGGCAGAGCACCACCACCAGCGTCTGGTAGAGCACCCCGGAGACGGCGGTGCGGACGAAGGCGGGCCCGTCCCAGTCGGCGGGGACGGAGGCCGCGTACCCGGCGAAGGCGCCCGCCGTGCCGACGGCGCCGACCGCCAGGCCGACCAGTGCCCCGAGCGTGAGCTTGGTGCCGTAGAGCCGGCCGCGTCGCGGGACGGCGGTGAGCGAGGTGCCGATCATGCGGGTGTTGAACTCCTGCCCGATCAGCAGGATGCCGAAGCAGGTCAGCGCCGCCTGGCCGAAGTTGAGGCCGTAGAAGACGCCGACACCTGGGTCGTCGGTGATGTTGTGGTCCTTGCCGCCGAGGGCCGCGCCGACGGCGGCGGTGACGCCCGCGGTGAGTACCAGGGCGAGCAGTGGGGTGATCCAGAGCGAGCGGAGCGTGGTGAGCTTGATCCACTCGGCGCGCAGGGCGTTGACGGCAGGGGACCCGGAGGACGTCACGACGGATGTCGCGGCGGACGTCACGGCAAGGGGCGAAGCGTTCACGCGGCGGCCTCCGCACGGTACTCGACGCTGTCGGCCGTCATCCGCATGAACGCTTCCTCCAGGGAGTCCTGTTGCACGGCGATCTCGTACAGCACCACGCCGTCGGCGGCGGCGAGCGCGGCGATCCGCTCGGGTTCGGCGCCGCTCACCTCCCAGGCGCCGCCGTCGACTTCGGTGGCGTCGAGGCCGTGTCCGGGGTCGCGGAGCAGGGCGGCGAGCTTGGTCGGGTCGACGGCGCGGACCCTGATCCGGGTCCGGCCGTGGCGGTCGATGAACTCGGAGGTGGCGGCGTCGGCCAGCAGTCGGCCGAGCCCGATCACCACCAAGTGGTCGGCGGTGAGCGCCATTTCGGTCATCAGGTGGGAGGAGACCAGCACCGCCCGGCCCTCGGTGGCCAGATCGCGGAGCAGGGTGCGGATCCAGCGGATGCCTTCCGGGTCCAGGCCGTTCACGGGCTCGTCCAGCAGCAGCACCGGCGGGTCGCCGAGCAGTGCGGCGGCCACCCCGAGACGCTGGCGCATGCCGAGCGAGAAGCCCCGGATCCGCCGTCCGGCCGCGTCCGCCAGACCGACCTGGCCGAGCACCTCGTCCACCCGGCGGGCCGGCAGCCCGTTGCTCGCGGCGAGCCAACGCAGGTGGCCGTGCGCGGTCCGGCCGCCGTGCAGTGCCTGGGCGTCCAGCAGCGCTCCGACCGTCCTCAGCGGGTCGGGCAGTTCGACGTAGGGGCGGCCGTCGACCAGGGCGTGCCCGGCGGTCGGCCGGTCGAGGCCGAGGACCAGGCGCATGGTGGTGCTCTTGCCGGCGCCGTTCGGGCCGAGGAAGCCGGTCACCACGCCGGGTCGCACCTCGAAGGTCAGGTCGTCGACGACGCGCCGGCCGTCGTACTCCTTGGTCAGGCCCTGGATCTCGATCACGGCCCGCTCCCCTCGTCTCGTCGTCTTGGCGGTCTCCGCCGGTGCTCGCTGTGGTCGGCCCCGGGCGGTGGCTCCATTCGACCGGAGCGGGCCGGTGCGGCGGATCCCGCCGGGGCGGGGAGCCGCCTCCCTCCCGGGAGGGAGATCGCGGGCGACCGGCGCGGGAGCCGGGAGCCGGGGGCGGACTGGCAGGATGGCCCAATGTCCAAGATCGCAGTGCTGAAGAGCGCGGTGCCCGTGACCGCGGCGCCGCTGAGCGCGGTGTCCGGGCTCTTCGCGCCGCTGGTGGCCGGCGCCACGTACGCACGGATGCTGCACCTGCTGGTGGGGTGGTTCTTCGCGGGCATCGTGCTGATGGTCTATCCGGGGACGTACCACAAGGGCCTCGGCGAGATCCTGATGGCGGGCGTCTCGGTGGACGTCGTGCTGCTCGCGCTGGCCGCGCTCATACCGGCCGCGCGCCGGGCCGAGGGAGTGCAGGCGCGGCTGCTGCTGGTGCCCTACCGCGAGGAGGACATCGCCGCCGAGCCCTCCCGCACCTGGGCCGACCGGCGGCGGACGGCGGGCTGGCTGATCGGGCGGGTCGCGCTGGGTTCGGCGGTCGGGTTCCCGCTGGTCTTCGGGATCACCGGGGCCTTCGACCGGCTGACCGGCCCGGACGCTCTCTGGTACCTCCCGCTCGTACCGTTGGCAGTCCTCGGCTTCGGCTGGTTCCTGGTGTGCGCCGGCCGCCTCCAACTCGCCATGGCCATACGGCTGCTGGGCCCCTCCCCGGCCGAGCGGCTGGCCGAGGCGGAGCTGCGGGCCGAACGGCTCCTGGAACGCAACCGCTTGGCCCGCGAGCTGCACGACTCGATCGGCCACGCCCTGACGGTGACCGTCCTTCAGGCGGGCGCGGCGCGCGAGGTCGGGGACCGGGACTTCGTCGCCAAGGCGCTCGAAGTCATCGAGGAGACCGGCCGGCAGGCCATGGAGGACCTCGAACGCACCCTCGTGCTGCTGCGCGAGACCCCGGCCGGGGCGAACGGCGTGGCCACCGAACAGCCCGGGATCGACCAGCTGCCCACGCTGTTCGACACCGCCAGGGCGGCCGGCAGCCCGGTGGAGGCGCGGGTCGACGTGAAGCCCGGCACCCTGCCAGGGGTGCTCTCCCGCGAGTCGTACCGGATCGTCCAGGAGGGCGTCACCAACGCGCTCAAGTACGCACCGGGCGAGCCGATCGACATCCGGATCGCCGTGCGGGACGGCCGGTTGGAGCTGCGCTGCGCCAACCGGCTGCCCGGCGCCGGACGTTCAGCGAACGGAGCGGCGCGGCCTCCGGCGGGCGGGGCGGGCAGGGGTGCAACGCGCAAGGGCGGAAAGGGACTGCGCGGAATCCGCGAACGCGCCACGCTGCTCGGCGGGGAGGCGGAGACGGGGCCTTCGGCGGCGGGCACGGCGGCAGGGGCGGGAACGGCGGCGGTGGGCACGGCAGCGGCGGGAACGGTGACAGGGACGGGGGCGACCGGGTCGATCGAGGAGGGGAGCGGGGAGTGGGTGCTTGCCGTGCGCCTGCCCCTACGCTTGGGCTCGTGACGAACGATCTTGCGATGGCACGTCCGGCCGGAGGAGCCGCCGGGATGACGGACATCCTGCTCGCCGACGACGAGGAACTGGTCCGGGCCGGTCTGCGGGCCGTCCTGGAGGCGCAGGGGGACCTGCGGGTGGTCGGCGAGGCGTCCGACGGCGCGGAAGCGGTCGCCCTGGCCCGCGCGTTGCGTCCGCACGTCGTGCTGATGGACGTCCGGATGCCGGTGCTGGACGGCCTGGCCGCCACCCGCGAGCTGCTGCGCCCCGGCGCACCGGGTGAGCGCCCGCCGCGGATCCTGGTCGTGACCACCTTCGAGAACGACGACTACGTCTACCAGGCGCTTCGCGCGGGCGCGGACGGCTTCCTGCTCAAGCGCACCCGCCCGGCCGAGATCGCCCAGGCGGTACGGCTGGTGGCGGCGGGCGAGTCGCTGCTGTTCCCGGCCGCGATCCGCCGCCTGGCGGCCGGGCACGGCAACCCGACCGCCCGTGCGGCGATGGAGCGGGCGGCGCTGACCGAGCGCGAGACGGAGGTGCTGCGACTGGTCGCGCGCGGCCTCAGCAACGGGGAGATCGCCGAGCGGCTGTTCCTCGGCGTGCAGACCGTGAAGACGCACGTCAGCAGCGTGCTGGCGAAGCTGGGCGCGCGGGACCGCACCCAGGCGGTGATCGCGGCGTACGAGTCGGGGTTCGTCGAGCCGGCGGAGTGATCGCGTCGGGGTGAGACCGCGCCGGAGTGACTGCGTCGGGGTGGCCGCGCCGGGGGGATCGCGCCGGGGGCGCCGGGGTGAGACCGCCGTGGGGCGTCAGGCCGGGTAGGCGTGCGTCTGGGTGGCCTTGACCGAGGCCCAGACCGCGGTGCCGGGCGTCAGCTCCAGCTCGGCGACGGCGGTCGGGGTGAGGTCGGCGGCCATCGGCAGGTCGCCGGCGAGCTCGGCGCGGACCCGGTCGCCGTGCAGTTCCAGCCCGGTGACCTCGGCCTTCCACAGGTTGCGCGCGCTGGTCTGCGGGCGCTCCCGGTACAGCGTCACGGCGGAGGGCGGGAAGGCGACGAAGGCCGGGCCGTCCAGCTCCTCGGCGGTGGCCAGGACCGCCCCGTCCGGGAGCGTGACCCGGGTGCCCTCGGCCCGGCCCTGGTACAGGTTCAGCCCGACCAGCCGGGCGATGTAGTCGGTGCGCGGGTGCCGGGCGACCTCTGCCGGGCTGCCGGACTGCACCTGCCGGCCGTCCTCGATCACCACCAGCCGGTCGGCCAGCACCATGGCGTCCAGCGGGTCGTGCGTCACCAGCACCGCCACCGCCTCGAACTCGGCCAGATGGCGCCGCAGTTGGGACCGTACGTCGAGCCTGGTGCGGGCGTCCAGGGCGGCCAGCGGCTCGTCCAGCAGGAGCAGCCGGGGGCGCACGGCGAGAGCGCGGGCGAGCGCCACCCGCTGGGCCTGGCCGCCCGAGAGCCGGCCGGGACGGGCCGAGGCGTGGTCGGCCAGGCCCATCCGCTCCAGCCAGCCGGCCGCCTCCGCGCGCGCCTCGCGCTTGGGGCGGCCCTGGCAGCGCGGGCCGAACGCGACGTTGTCGAGCGCGCTGAGGTGCGGGAACAGCAGGTAGTCCTGGAACACCACCCCGACCGGACGCTCCTCGGCCGGGGTGTGCACACGCTGCGCCGGGTCCTCCAGGAGGCGGCCGTCCAGGCGCAGATGGCCGCCGGTGAGCGGGAGCAGTCCGGCGAGGGCGCGCAGGGCGGTGGACTTGCCGGCGCCGTTGGGGCCGAGCAGCGCGACCACCTCGCCGCGGGCGGCGGTGAGCGCGAGGTCGAGGGAGAACGCGGTGCGCTCGACCCGCAGGCGGGCGTCCAGGGCGGGGCCGGGGCGGCTGTCGGTGTTCATCGGGATGGCGTCCAGGTGTCCAGAGTGCCCGGGAGGTCGAGCGGGTCCATCGGGTCCCTCGGGTCCATTGCGTCCGCTGGGTCTGCCGGGTCCGCTGGGTCCGCAGGAGTGTCGCAGGAGGTGTGCGGGGAAGCGTCCGCAACGGTGTCCGAGGCCGTGCGCGCGGGCCGGGTCACGGAGTCGAAAGCCAGCGGTCGCGCAGGCCGACCAGGACGGCGACGGAGACCACCAGCAGCACCAGCGACAGCGCGATCGCCGCCTGCGGGTCGGACTCCATGGCCAGGTAGACGGCCAGCGGCATGGTCTGGGTGCGGCCCGGGAAGTTGCCCGCGAAGGTGATCGTCGCGCCGAACTCGCCGAGCGCCCGGGCCCAGGCCAGGACGGCACCGGCGGCGATCCCCGGGGCGATCAGTGGCAGGGTGACCCGCCGGAACGCGGTCAGCCGGGAGGCACCCAGGGTCGCGGCCGCCTCCTCGTAGCGGGGGTCGGCGGCCCGCAGCGCGCCCTCGACGCTGATCACCAGGAACGGCATCGCCACGAACGCCTCGGCGATCACGACCCCGGTGGTGGTGAACGGCAGCGTGATGCCGAAGGCCGAGTCCAGCCAGGAGCCGACGATGCCGCGCCGCCCGAGCACCAGCAGCAGCGCCACACCGCCGACCACCGGCGGCAGCACCAGTGGCAGGGTGACCAGCGCCCGGATGATCCGGCGGCCCGGCAGCTCGGTGCGGGCGAGCAGCCAGGCCAGCGGGACGCCGAGGACCAGCGACACCGCGGTGGCCGCGGTCGCGCTGATCAGCGACAGGCGCAGCGCGTCCCAGACGGCGGGGCTGGTGAGCTGCTCGGACAGGCCGCTCCAGGGGGCCCGGATCAGCAGACCGACCAGCGGCAGGATCAGGAAGGCCAGTCCGAGCAGCGCCGGGAGCAGCAGGGTGACCGGGACGCGGTGCGTGCGTGGCCGGCGGCTTCGCGGGCGCCGCCGCGGCAGGGCCTGCGCGGGTCCGGCCTGTGCGGGTCCGGCCTGTGCGGGTCCTGCCTGTGCGGACTCCGCCGGGTCGCCGTCGGCGGTACGGGCCGGGTGGTCCTGCTTCGGGTGGTCCTGGTCCGGGCGGTTCGGCCCGGAGCCGGTGGTGCGGTCGCTCACGGCGCCTGGAAGCCCGCCGCGGTCAGCACCTGCTTGGCCTCGGGCGACTGGACGTACGCGACGAAGGCGGCGGCGCCGTCCTTGTTCGGGGCCTTGGCGAGGGCGGCGATCGGGTAGTCGTTCACGGCCTTGGCGGCCTCGGGGAAGTCCACGCCGTCGATCTTCGCAGCATCGGCCTGGACATCGGTCCGGTACACCAGGGACGCGTCGACCTCGCCGAGTTCGACCTTGGTGAGCGCGCCCTTGACGTCCTGCTCCAGGGTGACCGGGGTGAGGTCGAGGCCGGCAGCCTTGAGCGCGGTCTGGGCGGCGGCGCCGCACGGCACCTCCTTTGCGCACAGGGCGACCTTCACGCCGGAGGCGGTGAGGTCCTTGAGGCCCGCGATGTGCTTGGGATTGCCCTTGGGGACGGCGATGGTGAGCGTGTTCTTGACGAAGGCCGTCGGCTGTCCGCTCGCGCCGCCCGCGTCCGTGACGGTCTTCATGGTGGCCGGGCTGGCGGCGGCGAACACGTCGGCCGGGGCGCCGGAGTTGATGCTGGTGGCGAGGCTGGAGCTGCCGCCGAAGTTGAAGGTGACCTTGGCGCCCGGGTTGGCGGCCTCGAACTTCTTGCCGAGCTCGGTGAAGGTCTCCTTGAGCGACGCGGCGGCGAAGACGGTGACGGTGCCGGAGGCCTTCGGGACGCCGCTGCCGGCGGCGGAGGCGTCCGGGGAGGTGGCCGAGGAGGCCGTGGAACCGGAGGACTTGCCGCCGTCGCTGCCGCAGGCGGTGACCCCGAGGGTGAGCGCGAGGGCCGCGGCGGCGGCGACGGCGAGCCTGCGGGTGGTGGGCGTGCGGGTGCTCATCGGTGGTTCCCCTCCAGGGTGCGCGCCGGAAGGGGCGCGAGGGACTGGCCGCAGCTGCGGCCATTACGGCGATCATAGTGCCGCATATGCGAGCGATAAATCCCCTGTCGGTTTGCACAGGCGGGAGCCGGCGCGGGCCTCCGGACTGCTGTGGGATGGCTCAAACAGGTCCGGGGGCCACATGGCGAGGGCACTTGACGGGGTGAGTCGCGCGGGTGTGAGGCGGGTCGTGCGGGTGGGGCGGGTCGCGCGGGTCATGTCGGCGGGGCCGGAAGGGGCGCGCGGAAATTGCGTCGCGCCGTAGGTGGTCGAACGGACAGAGTGGTGGCCGTCCGTACACGCGGCCGGGTTGGTCGCAAGCACCGCCGCGGCCGAACCAAGGGGAGGAGTCCTTCCATGTCCACGCTGCGCGTCACCGCGGAGAAGCTGACCGTCCTGGAGCACCCGAACGCCGATGCCCTGGAGCTGGCGCAGGTCGGCCTCTACCGGGCGGTGGTCGCCAAGGGCATGTACCGGACCGGGGACCACGCCGTATACATCCCCGAACAGTCCGTCCTGCCCGATGAGTTGATCGATGAGCTCGGCCTGACCGGCAAGCTGGCCGGCGCCCGGGCGAACCGGGTGAAGGCGGTACGGCTGCGCGGCGAGCTGTCCCAGGGCATCGTCTGCCGGCCCGCCGCGCTCGCCGGCACCGACCTGGCCGCCGCGGCCGAGCGCGGCGAGGACTTCGCCGAACTGCTCGGGGTCGTCAAGTGGCAGCCGCCGGTGCCCACGTCGATGAGCGGCGACGTGGTCAGCGCGCCCGACCTGCTGCCCTGGGTGGACATCGAGAACCTCAAGCGCTACCCCGACGCCTTCGAGCCGGGCGAGCCTGTGGTGCTGACCGAGAAGCTGCACGGCAGCTGCTGCCTGGTCACGTACGTCGCCGCCACCGGCGAGGTGCAGGTGTCGTCCAAGGGCATCGGCGCGCAGGGGCTGGCGCTGGTCGAGGACGAGCGAAACCTCTACTGGCGGGCGGTGCGCGCCTACGGCATCCCGGCGGCCGCCGCCCGGCTGGCGGAGCGCCTCGGGGCCGAGCGGGTCGGCGTCTTCGGCGAGGTCTTCGGCGAGGGCGTGCAGGACCTGGGCTACGGCTCCTCGGCGCGCACCGAGCGGCCCGGCTACGCCGCCTTCGACGTCTCGGCCGTGGTGGACGGGCAGCTGAACTGGTTCTCGGCGGCCGAACTTCTGGACGGCGAGCTTCCGTTGGTGCCGGAGCTGTGGCGCGGGCCGTTCGACCCGGAGACCGTCCTGGGGTTCGCCCGGGGCAAGGAGAGCGTCTCCGGGCGTGAACTGCACCTGCGCGAGGGCGTGGTGGTGCGGCCGGTCACCGAGCGCTGGAGCCCGGTGCTCGGCGGGCGGGCGATCGCCAAGGTGGTCAGCGACGCTTACCTGACCCGCAAGGGGGGCACCGAATACGAGTGAGACGGGTCCGGATCCGGCCGGGCAGGTCGGCCCGTCGGTGGGTCCGGACACGGCTCCTTTCGGTGCTGACCGCCCGTCGGAAGCGGCGGCGGGCACACCCCTGTACAGAAGGAGTGCCGATGACCATCGAACTCGTCCCCGTTCGGGCCCCCGGGCTCGCGCCCGCCCCCACCTCCGCGATACCCGTCCCGGCGGGGAACCGCCTGGTCGGCTCGCTGTTCGACCTCACCCGCCGCCCGCTGCGCAGCTACCTCGCGGCCCGCCGCGACCACGGCGACGTGGTGCGCTTCCAGGCCGGGCCGCCCGGGCTGCGCGCCGACTTCTACGGGGTGTTCTCGCCGGAGGGCGTCCGGCAGGTGCTGGCCGTCGAAGCGGCCAACTTCCGCAAGGAGGACCCCTTCTACGACGAGTTGCGGACCAGTGTCGGCAACGGGCTGCTGACCAGCCAGGACGCCGAGTACCAGCGCCAACGCCGCATGGTGCAGCCGCTGTTCACCCGGCGCCGGGTGGACGGCTACGCGGACGCGCTCGCGCAGGAGGCGCAGTCGCTCGCCGAGCGCTGGCGGGCGGTGCCCGGCGGGGTGGTGGACGCGGCGGAGGAGACGTCCCGGTTCGCCCTGCGGGCGGTCGCGCGGATCCTCTTCGGCGCCGACGTGGAGGAGGCGATAGCGGTGGTGCACCGCAGCTTCCCGGTGCTCGGCGAGTACGTGAAGGAGCGCGGCTACGCCCCGGTCCGCCTCCCACGCACCTGGCCGACCCCGGCCAACCGGCGCGGTGCCGAGGCCCAGCGGGCGCTGTACGGGGTCTGCGACCGGATCATCGCCGAACGGGCCGCGCGGGGCGGCGGCGACGAGGACGCGGACGACCTGCTCACCCTGCTCGGACGGGCCCGCGACGAGGACGGCGGGCGGCTGGACCCGGCCGAACTCCGCGACCAGGTCCTGGTGTTCCTGCTCGCCGGGCACGAGACCACGGCCACCGCGCTGGCCTTCGCGCTGCACCTGCTGGCGATGCACCCCGAGCAGCGGCGGCTCGCCCGGGAGGAGGCGCGGACCGTCCTGGCGGGGCGGGCGCCGACGGCGGCGGACCTGGAGGCGCTGCCCTACATCACCCGGGTGCTGAAGGAGGCGATGCGGCTCTACCCGTCGGCGGCCCTGGGCGGGCGGCGGGCGGTCGCGGAGACCGTCATCGACGGGTACGTGATCCCTGCCGGGGCGCAGGTCGTGGTCGCGCCGCTGGTCACCCACCGGCACCCGGACCACTGGGTGGACCCGGAGCGCTTCGACCCGGACCGCTTCCTCCCGGAGGCGGAACGGGCCCGGCACCGCTATGCCTGGTTCCCGTTCGGGGGCGGACCGCGGGCCTGCATCGGGCAGCACTTCTCGATGCTGGAGGCGGTGCTGGCGTTGGGGGTGCTCCTGCGGGACTTCGAGGTGGAGGCGGTGGACCGGCGGGTGGCGCTCGCCCAGGGGATCACGCTGCGGGCGGCGAGCCCGATGCGGATCCGGGTGACGGCGAGCCGCTGACGGCCGGCGGCTGACAGCGTGCGGCCGACAGCCGACAGCCGACAGCCGACAGAGTTCAGCGGACAGATGACAGATTTCAAACTCTGTCATCTGTCCGCTGTCGTTTGTGCGCAGCCCCCGCACGCCGTCCGCCGCTCTGGCCGTCCTCTGGGTACACGACAGGGCCATCGGAACACATCACCCGCTTCCTGCGGGCAGCTTTTCAGATCTTTGTCTGACCGATTCCGGCTGCTCGGTAGCGTCCCACGCACCCCAGGCCGGAAGCGCACATGCGGTTGGCATATGCCATTCGTGTGCAGTCCGCCCGGCCCGGGGCGCCCGGGCGCACCGCGTACCGCCCCCGGGCCCGACCGGTCGACCGGAGGTCCCATGGGCACTCTCAACCATCTCAGCCTCGGCTGGCTGACCCCCGCCCTCTCGTACCTGATGGCCTGCACCGGCGCCGCCCTCGGCCTGCGCTGCACGCTGCGGGGACTGGCCGCGAGCGGTCCGGCCCGGCGGAACTGGCTGATCACGGCCGCCGCCGCGATCGGCTCCGGCATCTGGACCATGCACTTCGTCGCCATGTTCGGCTTCACCGTCGACGGCACCGAGCTGCGCTACAACGTGCCGCTGACCGTCCTCAGCCTCGTGGTCGCGGTGCTGGTCACCGGCCTCGGCCTGACCGTGGTCTGCTACGGCCGGCACCGCGGCCTCTCCCTGCTCTCCGGCGGCGTCACCACCGGTCTCGGCGTCGCCGCGATGCACTACCTGGGCATGGCCGCCCTGCGGATGCACGGGGGCCTGCACTACGACGCCGGGACGGTCGCGCTGTCCGTGCTGATCGCGGTCGGCGCCGCGACCGCCGCGCTCTGGGCCGCCGTCACCATCCGCAACGTGTACACGGCCGCGGCCGCCGCGATGGCCATGGGCCTCGCTGTCAGCTGCATGCACTACACCGGCATGGCCGCCGTCCACGTCCGGCTGGAGCCGACCCGGACCGTTCTCGGCGGGGTCAGCCCGATGGAGTTCGTCTTCCCGCTCGCCGTCGGCCTCGGCTCGTTCCTCTTCCTCGCCTCGGCCTTCGTGGCACTCTCACCGACCGCCCAGGAGCGGGCCGGCTACCGGGAGGCGGGCGAACCGGCCGTGGAGGAGTCCCCCGCCGCGCCCCCGCACCCCGAGCGCGCGTGGCACGAGCCCACCCCGGCAGCGGACGGGCGGCGCGACGCCGAGCGGCACGACCGCGCAGCCTGAGCCGCGCCCGCTCCCCGCCCGTTCCCCGCCCGCTCGCTCCCGGTCCGGCCCCGCAGCCTCCGCCCACCCGGCCTCCGCCCACCCGGCCTCCGCCCACCCCGCCCGAAAGGCTCCTCACCCATGCGAGAAGACCGCGGTACCGCCCCCGGTACCCGCCGGGGTGCCCATGCCGGGCCGCCCGCCCGTCCGCCGCGCCCCGGCCCGTGGTTGCGCGGGCTGCGCCCCCGGACCGTCCGCGCCCGGATCATCGCCCTACTGATGGTCCCGGTCGTCTCCGTCATCGCCCTGTGGGGGTTCGCCACCGTCACCACCGCCCAGGGCGTCTGGGGCCTGATGCGCCAGCGCGACGCCCAGCGCACGCTGCTCACGCCGGTCGCGGAGACGGTCGCCGGGCTGCAGGCCGAACGCACCGCTGTCGGTCAGCTGCTGGCGGCCCCAGCAGCCCCGGCGGCGACCCCGGCGACCCCGGCGACCGCCCCCAGCGCCGCCCGGGAGAGCGCCCTGCGCGAGGCGGCGGCGGCCACCGACCGGGCGCTCGCCCCGCTCTTCCCGGACCCCCGCCGACCCGACCGGGGCTACAACCGCGCCGACGCCCAGGGCCTGGGCGATGAGGCGGCCGCCCGGCTGGACGCCCTCGGCGGTTCGCTCGCGGCCCTGCCCGCACTGCGCGACCGGGCCCTGGCCAGGAGCGTCGGCTGGCCCGAGGCGTACGCGGCGTACGGCGAGGCGGTGGACCGGGCGCTCGCCGCCGCCGGAGCCGTCGCTCCCTTCCAGGAGCGCCAGGCGGCCGCCGACGCGCGGGTGCTGCTGGAGCTGGCCCGGTCCCGCGAACTGCTCTCCCGTGAGGACGCGTTGCTGCGCGCCGCCCAGCTGTCGGGCGGGCTCGGTGACGACCAGCTGCGGGAGTTCTCCGGCGCGGCCTTCGCCCGACGCGAGTTCGAGCGGGGCGCCGCCGCCGACCTGCGCTCCGTCGACCGGGCGGAGCTGCTCGCCGTCACCGGGGGCCAGGACCACCGCGAGCTGGCCGGGTACGAGGACAGGATGCGGACGGCCGCCGACGGTCGATCGGCGGTCGCGGCGGTGCCGGCCGACCGCTGGGCGATGGTCGCGGGCAACGTGGCCGGCGCGCTGCGGGGCGTCGAGGACCGGGCCGGAAGGCTCGCCGCCGAGCGTCAGGACCCTTACGCGCTGGGCCTGTTCACTCCGGCCGGGATGGCCGTGCTGCTCGGTCTGGTCGGCGTGGTGGCCTCGCTGGTGATCTCGGTGCAGATCGGGCGCGGGCTGGTCACCGAGCTGATCGGCCTGCGCAACTCGGCACTTGAGCTGGCCGGACGCAAACTCCCCGCGACCATGCGGAAGTTGCGTGCGGGTGAGGAGGTTGACATCGAGGCCGAGGCGCCCCGGCCGGTGGGGCGGGGCGACGAGATCGGCCAGGTGCACCGGGCGCTGGGGACCGTCCAGCGGGCGGCGGTCACGGCGGCGGTCGAACGGGCCGAGGTGCTCTCCGGAGTCTCCGGGGTGTTCGTCAACCTCGCGCGCCGCAGCCAGGTCCTGGTGCACCGCCAACTCACCCTGCTGGACGCGATGGAGCGCCGCACCGACGACCCGTCCGAGCTCGCCGACCTGTTCCGGCTGGACCACCTCACCACCCGGATGCGCCGCCACGCCGAGGGCCTGATCATCCTCTCCGGGGCCGCCCCCGGTCGGGGCTGGCGCCGTCCCGTTCCCCTGGTGGACGTGGTGCGCGCGGCCGTCTCGGAGGTCGAGGAGTACGCCCGGGTCGAGGTCCACCCGCTGCCGCGCGCCGCGGTGGTCGGTCACGCCGTCGCCGACCTCACCCACCTGGTGGCCGAACTGGTCGAGAACGCCACCGGGTTCTCGCCGCCGCACACCCGGGTGCACATCCGGGGCGAACGGGTCGGCAACGGCTTCGCGCTGGAGATCGAGGACCGCGGCCTCGGCATGGGCCCGGAGGTGCTGGCCGCGGCCAACCGCCGGATCGCCGCCGCCGAGCAGACCGACCTCTTCGACAGCGACCGGCTCGGCCTGTTCGTGGTCAGCCGGCTCGCCCGGCGGCAGGACGTCAAGGTCTCGCTGGTCACCTCCGCGTACGGCGGCACCACGGCGGTGGTCCTGCTGTCGACCGCGCTGCTGGCCGACGAGGCGGCGGTGGGGGCCGAGGACGTGTGGTACGGCTTCGAGCCGGTCGCGCCTCCGCTGCCCTCGGCGGCGTCGGGTGACACGACGTCGGGTGACATGGCGTCGGGCGGCATGGCGTCGGGTGGCGCGGTGGCGTCGGGTGCTGCCCCGACCGCCGCGTCGGGTGCCGCGGCGGTCGGCCCGGGGCCGGTGGAGCCGGTGCTCGCCGATCCGGCGGATCACCGCGCTGTCCCGGAGCGGGAGTTCACCCCGGAGCACGGCCACGCGGAGCGGCCGGCGGGCGGTCCGGGCGGTGGCCCGAACGGTGGCTCACCGGGTCTCCCGACCGGCGTCTCGGGACACCCGGGGCACCCCGGGCGCCGGGATGACCCGGGGCACCGGGAGCACCCGCAGGGCGGGACGAGTGACGGGCTTCCGGCGGCGGGTGGGCCGCCGCCGGAGGGTGGGGCGCTGCTGCCGTTCGGTGTCCGGGGCAGTGCCCCCGGGCCGGTGCGCCGCACCCCCTTCCGGGCCTCCGGCGCCCGGGAGGCCGGTCCGGCTGCGGACGGGCGCGCGGGTGCGGCCGCCCGTCCGCAGTCCGGGCCGCCGCAGCCGTACGGCGCGGAACCGTACGGTCAGGGCTTCCCCGCGGAGCCGGTACCCGGACCGGCCACGGACGGTTCCGGCTCGGACGGCGTCCGCTCGCGCGGCCCCGGCTCGGACGGTGTCCGTTCGGGCGGTCACCAACTTGGTCAGGGGCCGGAGGAGTTGCCGCGCCGGACCCGCCAGGCGAGCCTCGCACCGCAGCTGCGCGAGGCCCCGGCCCGTCCGCCTGCGCACAGGCGCCGTACGGCTGCCTCCTCCTCCGTCTTCGCCTCCGCCGGGCCGGGTTCCGGGGACGGGTCCGGCGACGGCTTCGGTGCGGCGGGCCGCAGCCCCGAGGAGGCGCGGGCGGCGATGTCCGCGTTCCAGAACGGATGGGCGCGCGGTCTGCACCCGGAAGGCCGGCGGGACGGGAAGCCCGCCGACCCTCCGCAGCCGCCGCGGGCGCACCACCCCCAATCCCCGTCCCGATCCGAAGGAGAGCGTCCGTGATCGCCACCACCCACCGCGCGGGAGCGCTGAACTGGCTCCTGGACGAGCTGGTCCAGCGCGCCCCCGAGCTCCGCTTCGCCGTGATGCTCTCCGCCGACGGCCTGGCCATGGGCACCTCGGCCGGGCTGGCGCGGGAGGACGGAGAGCACCTGGCGGCCGTCGCCTCCGGATTCCACAGCCTGGCCAAGGGGGCCGGCCGGCACTTCGGTGCGGGCGAAGTCCGCCAGACCATGGTCGAGTTGGAGGGCGGCTACCTGCTGGTCGCGGCGGCCGGGGAGGGCACCTGCCTCGCCGTGTTCGCCACGTCCCGGGCCGACCTCGGCCTGATCGCCTACGAGATGGCCAGGCTGGTCCGCCGGGTCGGGGAGCATCTGAGCGCCCCGCCGCGGGCGGTGGGCGGCCGGTGAATCCGGTGCCCCGCCCGTACCGCGGGGGACATCCGGAGCACCCGAGGGCCGACCCCGACGGGCAGCCCCGCAACCCGCTCGCCGCCGCCCACCGGGCGCACTGGTACGACGACGAGGCCGGGCCGATGGTCCGCCCGTACGCGATGACCCGGGGGCGCACCGGGGCCGGGGAGCAGCAGTTCGACCTGATCGCCGTGGTGGTCACCGAGCCGCCCGACCCGACGTTCCTGCCCGGCGTGCCCGAGCCGCCGGTCGGCCCGGAACAGGCGCACATCCTGGCGCTGTGCCGGGGTACCCCGCTGTCCGTGGCCGAGCTGGCCGCCGACCTCGACCTGCCGGTGGGTGTCGTGCGGGTGCTGCTCGGCGATCTGCTGACGGCCGGGCTCATCCGGGTCCGCCGTCCCGTCCCGCCCGCCCTGCTCCCCGACGAGCGCATCCTCCAGGAGGTCATCCGTGGACTCCGCGCACTCTGACCACCCGTCCGCATCGTC
This sequence comes from Kitasatospora sp. NPDC054768, assembly GCF_053612025.1. NCBI lineage: Bacteria > Bacillati > Actinomycetota > Actinomycetes > Kitasatosporales > Streptomycetaceae > Kitasatospora > Kitasatospora sp. NPDC054768. The sequence continues at coordinate 33,089 of NZ_JBSHBN010000016.1, read as the reverse complement.
CGCCCCGCGCGTACCGTCCGGACCGTCCGACCCCCTCGGCCTGTCCGATCCGTACGGCGGGCCGGATCCGTACGGCGGGCCGGATCCGTACGGCGGGCCGGATCCGTACGGCGGGTCGGATCCGTTCGACGCCGAGGACCCCGACGGCACCGTGCTCGCGCTCAAGATCCTGGTGGCGGGCGGCTTCGGGGTCGGCAAGACGACGCTGGTCGGCGCGGTCAGCGAGATTAGGCCGCTGCGCACCGAGGAGCGGCTGACCGAGGCCGGGCGCGAGGTGGACGACCTGGACGGTGTGGAGCGGAAGACCACCACCACGGTGGCGATGGACTTCGGGCGGATCACCATCCGCGAGGGGCTGGCGGTCTACCTGTTCGGCACCCCCGGGCAGGACCGGTTCTGGTTCCTCTGGGACGAGTTGGCCCAGGGGGCGCTCGGCGCGGTGGTGCTCGCCGACACCCGCCGGCTGACCGACTGCTTCCCGGCCGTCGACTTCTTCGAGCACCGGGGCATCCCGTTCGTGGTCGCGGTGAATCGTTTCGCCGGGACGCGGGAGTTCGGCCCGGAGGACGTCGCCCGCGCGTTGGACCTGGATGCCGGGACGCCCGTGCTGCTGTGCGACGCGCGCCGCCGGGCCTCGGGCAAGGAGGTGCTGATCAACCTGGTCGAGCACGCGGGCCGGGTGCACGCCGCCCGGCTGCTCGCGGACGCCTCGCCGGTGGGCTGAGACGGTGGCGGCGGAGGTGCAGCGGGCGGGCGACGGACAAATGACGGATGACAGATGACAGATGACAGCTTTCGAAATCTGTCAGCCGTCATCTGTCAGCAGTCGACCGCCGGTTCTGTCAGCGGTTCAACCGTGCCTCAGCTGTGCCACTGGAACACGATCCGCGTCCAGGTGGACCCGGGACACTTGCCCCAGACCGCCCAGGCCTCCGGTCGCGCGCCGATCCACAGGCCGGTGGTGTGCGAGCCGTCGGCGCAGTAGGTGATGGTGCGCAGTCGCCCGGAGTAGACGTTGCAGTAGCCCTCCCAGCGCCAGCCGTAGTTGCCCGTGATGACGCAGTGGTAGGCCTCGGACGTGATGGTGTTCCAGGCCTCGGCGGCCCCGGGGGTGACGGAGCGGGTCCCGGTCGTCGCCGCGGCGGCCGGCAGGGCGGTGGCCCCGAGTGCGCCGAGGGCGGCCGTGGCGGCCAGCCCGAACGTGGCGATCTTCCTGGCGATGCAGCCTCGCACGGTGGTTCTCCTTGCTGAGGGGTTCTCGTCGGGCGGGTGTCCCGGCCGTCGGGATGTCCGCGCGGTCCGACCGCGGATCGCGCGGTCCGAGCGAAGGTGAATTCCCGCCTCCCGTACGACTGGTGACGTGTTGCACACGAATGACTGCGCACAGTGAGACGACGAACTATGATGTGACCTGTGTCACAAGTAATCCGGTTGGCTCATGGTTCCTGCGGCCAGGACCGACCGGGTTCTCGGGGTGCCGATTTCCGGGGAGAGCGGCATGGCGGATTGCAGCGGTCGGAATGAGGGCGGCGGCGGACAGGAAAGGGACTTCGGTCCCAACGGGAGCGGCGGTCAATCGGCCGAATTCAACCAGGTGTTCACGGATCTGCTGCCCAGACTCCAGCAGGCGGCGGCCTCGCTCGCCGGCGGTCCGGCCGGTGCGGGGGACGTCGTCCACGACGCGTACCTCAGGATCGCCCGTCGGCCGGAGCGCTTCCTCGGCCATCCACAGCCGTACGCCTACGCGTTCACCACGATGGTGAACATCCTGCGCGACCAGTGGCGCCGGGAGCGCCGGCGGGTGTCGATGCCCGAGGTGCCGGAGACGGGCGACATCGGCGAGCGGGACCGGGGGCTGCCCGACCTCCGGGCCGGTGGGATGGCCGAGTTGCAGGCGCGGTGGGAGGTGATGCGGCTGCTCGGCTTCCTGACCGTCAAGCAGGCCCGTGCGGTGGTGCTGGTCGACCTCGACGGCTACAGCGTCGACGAGGCCGCCGAGCTGCTCGGGCTGCACCGCAGCACGCTGGCGGTCACCCGGCGCCGCGCCCACGGTCGGCTGCGCGCTGTCGTCCAGCGGGAGCGCGAGCGCGAGGGGGAGCGTGGTCGGGAGCACGATCGGGAACACGCGCGGGAGCGGGAGCGGAGCTGAGGGCGTGGCGGCGGGCGGGCGACCGCCGCGCCACCCCGACGCACCGAACCGTCGGCAAGTCGGCTCGGGCGCTGCCCCGGCCCGTACCCTGCGAATCGTGATCACGTACGAGGACGGCGGCCTGCGCGCACTGGCCGAGGACGGCCGCTGGCCCGAGCTGCTCGCCGCCTACCGGCAGGGCCGCGCGGCTGCCGTGACGGAGGCGGGGGAGCAGACCGCGGCGGCGCTGACGGCTCCGCTCGGCCACCTGATCGCCTACGCGGCGCCGCCCGAGCTGGCCGTCCGGCTGTTCGACCGGGAGGGTGGCGCGGGGACGGCCGCCGGGGTGGCCGATCACGACGCCGGTCCGCTCTGGGAGGTGCTGGCGACCAGGCACTCCTGGCTGCGGCTGGCCCCGCTGCTCGGTCCGGCCCCGGTGCGACGACTGGTCGCACACACCAGGGCGCTGCTCGGCGAGGACCTCTCGTACGCGGCCGAGCCCGATCCGGAGGGCGTGCCACTGCGTCTGGAGCCGTGGGAGGCGGCGGGCTGGGGCGAGACGGCCCGGGTGCGGGAGTACCTGCCCGGCGGGGGCGCGCGCAGTGCGCTGCTGACCCTGCCGGCCAGCCGGGAGGGCCTGGGCGAGGTGGAACTGCCCCCGGCGGCGCAGCCGGGTGGCCGGCCGGCCGGACCGCGGGTCGCCCGGGCGCTGGCCGGGCTGGGCGCGCTCGCGCCGTGGGTGCAGACGGCCTGCGTCCGCGGCCAGGCCCCGGCGGCGGCCGCCCTGCTGGCCCGCGACCGGCGGGTGGTCGGAGGCTATCTGCCGTTCGCGCTCGCCTACCCGGCGCTGGTGCGGGCCGCCGCCGTGGGGCGGTCGCGGGGCTGTGCGCACGGGCGGCTGGGGCTGTGGCGGGCGCTGGCGGCGATGGCCGGGGCGGACGGTCAGGGCGGTGCGGGCCGTACGGACGGTGCGGGCGGGACGGACGGTGCGGGCGGGACGGGCGGCGCGGGCGGCGCGGACGGCGCGGACGGCGCGGATCGTGCGGGCGGGATGGACCGGGACGAGGTGAACGCGCTGGTGGCCCGGATGCGCTGCTTCACCTGGCAGGAACCGTCGGCCGGGCTGCACCATCTGCACATCGCGCTGGAGGACCCGGCCCGTGGGGTGGCCTGGGTGGTCAGCGGCTCGCAGGAGTTGTGACGCGCAGGCCGGACTGCCACCGGACTGCTGCTGGACAGCCGTCGGACGGAAAACCGGACCGAAAGCCGGACAGCCACTGGACAGAAAGCCGGACCGAAAGCCGGACAGAAAGCCGGGCGGAAAGACGAAACCCTGGTCCGGCGCCGATTCCGGGGGTTGGTGGGAGGCGCCGGACCAGGGAGTGCGGGGGTGCCGCCGGGCTCAGACGCCGACGGGGGAGGTCCCCTGAGGGGTTCCCTGCGGGGTTCCGTGGCCGGTTCCCTGGGCAGGGATGTCCTCCGGGGCGTCGGTCGTGGAGCCGTCCGCCGCGCCGGCGGGCCCGGCAGGCGCACCGTGGGCGTGGGCGTCGACCAGCGTCAGCTCGTCGAACGGCAGCTCGCCGGCCAGCACCCGCCGGGCACGTTCGGCGTCGAGCTCGCCGGTCCAGTGTCCGATGAGCACGGTCGCGACGGCGTTGCCCGCGAAGTTGGTGAGCGCGCGGGCCTCCGACATGAAGCGGTCGATGCCGACGATCAGTCCCACGCCGTCCACCAGCGCGGGCTTGTGCGACTGGAGTCCGCCCGCGAGGGTGGCCAGTCCGGCGCCGGTGACCCCGGCCGCGCCCTTGCTCGCGATCACCATGAAGACCAGCAGTGAGAGCTGCTCGCCGAGCGACATCGGCTTGTCCATCGCCTCGGAGATGAAGATCGAGGCCATGGTCAGGTAGATGGCGGTGCCGTCGAGGTTGAAGCTGTAGCCGGTCGGCACGGTGATGCCGACGACGGGGCGGCTGACGCCCAGGTGCTCCATCTTGGCGATCAGGCGGGGCAGCGCGCTCTCGGACGAGGAGGTGGAGAGGATCAGCAGGAACTCGCGGCCGAGGTACTTCAGCAGCGCGAAGACGTTGACCCCGGCGACCAGGCGCAGCAGCGTGCCCAGCACCACGACGACGAACAGCACGCAGGTGACGTAGAAGCCGATCATGATGACGGCCAGGCTCTTCAGCGCGGCGGTGCCGGTGGCGCCGACGACCGCGGCCATCGCCCCGAAGGCGCCGATCGGCGCGACCCACATGATCATCGACATGATCCGGAAGACCAGGCGCTGCACGTGCTCGATCCCGCGCAGCACCGGCGCGCCGGCCGCGCCCATCGCCTGCAGCGCGAAGCCGGTGAACAGGGCGACCAGCAGGGTCTGGAGGACCTTGCCCTGGGTGAGGGCGGAGAACAGGGTCTCGGGGATCATCCCGAGCAGGAAGTCGGTGGTCGCCTGGGCGCCGCCGGCGGCCGCCTGGGCGTGGCCGGACTTGGCGAGCGCGGCGGTCAGGTGCAGGCCGCCGCCGGGTTCCAGGAGGTTGCCGACGACCATGCCGATGGCCAGCGCGACGGTCGACATGGCGAGGAAGTAGCCGATGGCGAGGCCGCCGACCTTGCCGACCTTCGCGGCCTTGGTCACCGAGCCGATGCCCAGGACGATGGTGCAGAAGATCACCGGGCTGATCATCATCTTGATCAGGTTGACGAAGCCCGTGCCGACCGGCTTCAGCTCCACGGCGAACCCGGGGGCGGCCAGGCCGACCACGACGCCCGCGACCACCGCGGCGATCACCGCGATGTAGAGGTAGTGGGTCCGGTCCTTGCGTCTGGGTCCCGCCGCCGGGGCGGCTCCAGCGATCGACATCTGCGGCTCCTTTGCCGTGCAGTCCTGGTGGCCCCGGGGGATGGGCCGCTCCGACTATGGGCCCCGAAGTGACGGAGGTCACGTTTGCGTTCATAGAGTTCACGAACGTGGCGGACGGCCCGGACGGCGGGCCCGCGAACGGTGCGGGCCGGGCGGGGCCCCGGGGTGTCCGGGGGCGTGGTGCACACTGGCAGGCATGTCCGAGCGCACCGCCCCCACCGCCCCGCGCCGCCGCTCGCACCGGCCGGCGGGCCGCGGAGTCCGGCGGCTGCCTCCGGGTCCACCCGGGCATCCGGCCCGCCGACTGCCCCGCCGACTGCCCCGCGGGCTGTCCCGGAACCTGGTCCGATGGCTGGTCCGACGCCTGCCCCGGCGCCTGGTCCGCAGTCTGGCCGGGCAGCTGTTCGTCGTCCAGGTGGTGATCGTCGCCGCCGTGGTCGCCGGTGGCGCGGTGCTCGCGTACCTCTTCACCGCCGATCGCGCCGAGGACGCCGCCCGCCGCCAGGTCACCGCGGTCGCGCATGCCGTCGCGGACTCGCCGTCCGTCCGGGCCGCGGTCGCCGGTCCGGACCCGACCTCGGTGCTCCAGCCGTACGTGGAGCAGGTGCGGGCGGACACCGGGGTCTCCTTCATCACCGTCATGGACACCGACGGCGTGCGCTGGACCCACCCGCTGCCCGAGCAGATCGGGAGGACCTACCTCGGGCACATCGACTGGGCGCTCGCCGGGCAGACCCGCAGTGAGACGTACACGGGCACGCTCGGCCCGTCCGTGCGGGTGGTCGCCCCGGTGTGGGACGACCGGCACCGGGTGGTCGCGCTGGTCAGCGCGGGTCTCACGGTGGAGTCGATCTCCGCGCAGCTGAGCGGCCCGCTGCTCGCCCTGGTCGGCGTGGCGGTGGCCGCGCTCGCGGTCGGTGGCGTCGGCACCTACCTCGCCAACTCCCGGCTGCGGCGGCACACCCACGGGATGGGGCCGGACGAGCTGAGCCACCTCTACGAGTACCACCAGGCCACCCTGCACGCGGTGCGCGAGGGACTGGTGCTGCTGGACCGCTCGCACCGGGTGGTGCTGTGCAACGACGCGGCCCGGGAACTGCTCGGCCTGGCAGGCGAGTTGGACGGCCGTCCGGTGGCGGGGCTGGGGCTTCCTGAGGCTCTGCTGGCGGCCGTACTGGGGGAGGAGCCGGTCCGGGACGAGGTGCACCTGACCGCCGAGCGGGTCGTGGTGCTGAACACCTCCACCATCGGAACCGGCACCGGGCTCGGCCGGGTGGTCACCCTCCGGGACCACACCGAACTCCAGGCGCTCAGCGGCGAGTTGGACTCGGTTCGCGATTTCACCGAGGCGCTCGGCGCGCAGGCGCACGAGGCCGCCAACCGCCTGCACGCGGTGGTCTCGCTGATCGAACTCGGCCGCCACGAACAGGCGGTGGAGTTCGCCACCGCCGAGCTCGAACTCGCCCAGCAGCTCACCGACCGGGTGGTCGCGGCGGTGAGCGAGCCGGTCCTGGCCGCCCTGCTGCTCGGCAAGGCGGCGCAGGCCGCCGAACGAGGAGTGGAGTTGACCCTCACCGAGGACAGCCGGATCGACGACGGAGTGCTGCCGCCCGGGCTCCCCGCACGGGACCTGATCACCGTGCTCGGCAACCTGATCGACAACGCCGTGGACGCCGCCATCGCCGGTGCGGCCGAGAGTCCCGTCCCGCCGGAGGTCACCGTCACGGCGCGGGTCGCCCGCGGCCGGGACTGCGAAGGGCCGGGCCGCAGCGTCCATGGCGACGGGAGCGGGAGCGGGAGCGGGAGCGGGGACGGGGATGGCAACGGCGTCAGCGGCGATGGCGCGGCGGCGGCCGGTGACTTCCTGCTGCTGCGGGTCGCCGACACCGGTGCGGGCATCGACCCGGGCGCGGTCGAGGACGTCTTCCGGCGCGGCTGGAGCACCAAGCAGGACGGCCGCGGGCACGGGCTCGGGCTGGCGCTGGTCGCCCAGGCCGCCCGGCGCAACGGCGGCACCGTCGAGGTCGGGCGGGAGCGAGGCGCCGTGCTCACGGTGCGACTGCCGCTGGCAGGACGGCCGGGAGAGGCCGTCGGCGACCGGGGGGAGTCCACCCGGCGGCCGGGGGAGTCCCCCGGCCGGGAGCAGGAAGGGGCGCTGGTGTGACCGGCACCGCCGACACCCCCGCCGCGGCGGGCATCTCGGTCCTGGTGGTCGAGGACGACCCGGTGGCCGCCGCCGCGCACACCCTGTACGTCCGGCGCGAGCCCGGCTTCCACGCCGCGGGGACCGTCCACAGCTGCGCCGACGCGCTGCGCTTCCTGGACCGGGCCCGCGCCGCCGGCACGCCCGTCGACCTCACCCTGCTCGACCTCTACCTCCCGGACGGCCACGGGCTCCAGCTCTGCCGCACGCTGCGCGCGGCCGGTCACAGCACCGACGTCATCGCGGTGACCTCGGCCCGCGACCTCGCCATGGTCCGGCAGGCGGTCTCCGCGGGTGTCGTGCAGTACCTGCTGAAACCGTTCAGCGCGGCCGCGCTGCACGACCGCCTGGAGCGCTACGCCCGCTACCGCGACAGCCTCGGGCGCACCGGGGAGGCGACCGGGCAGGAGGAGGTCGACCAGGCGTTCGCCCTGCTCCGCACGCCGGAGCGCAGCACCCTGCCCAAGGGGCTGAGCGCGCCCACCCTGGACACCGTCGCCTCGGTGCTGCGCGAGGCGGCCGCCGGGCTGTCGGCCGCGGCCGCGGGCGCCGCCGCCGGGGTCTCGCGGATCACTGCGCGGCGCTACCTGGAGCACCTGGTGGAGACCGGGTGCGCGGTGCGGGAGCCCCAGTACGGGAGTGTCGGGCGGCCGGAGCTCTGCTACCGCTGGAGGGGGCGGGCCTGACGGCGGCCGGGGGTGAGGCGGCATGGGTCGGTGGCCGGGGGCGGACGGTCGGCGAAGGCCCGGCCCCGGGCCGTGACCCTTCCGCGCGATGCTCGTTGGATGAACCGGGGGAGGTTCACTCACTCGGGTGGTTCCGGAGGCCCCTGGGCGTTCCTCCAGGTCAAGGGCAGTAAAGTTAGGCTAACCTAACTTCCCCTGGGGGTTTCTCGTGTCACTCGCTGCCGTACCCGTCCAGGCCGCCTCCGGAGCCCCGGCCGCCGGTGAAGCCATCCTGCGCCGTCAGCGCGTCCGCGAGTCCGCCGCCAGAACGTACGCCCGCTCCTTCCCGATCGTCCCGGTCCGCGCCCACGGCATGACCGTCGAGGGCGCCGACGGGAGGCGCTACCTCGACTGCCTCTCCGGCGCCGGCACGCTCGCCCTCGGACACAACCACCCGGTGGTGCTGGAGGCGATCCGCCGCACCCTCGACAGCGGTGCCCCGCTGCACCTGCTCGACCTCGCCACCGCGGAGAAGGACGACTTCACCAGCGCGCTGTTCGAGAGCCTGCCCGCGGAGTTCGCCGCCCGCGCCCGGGTGCACTTCTGCGGACCGGCCGGGACGGACGCCGTCGAGGCCGCCCTCAAGCTGATGCAGACCGCCACCGGCCGCTCCGGCGCGCTCGCCTTCACCGGCGCGTACCACGGCATGACCGCCGGCGCCCTGGCACTCACCGGCAACGTGGCCGTCAAGGAGCCGCTGCCGAGCGGCGGCGAAGTCGCCCGGCTGCCCTTCCCCTACGGCTACCGCTGCCCGTTCGGGGTCGGCGGCGACGCGGGCGCCGGCCTCGCCGCGACCTACGTGGAGCGGCTGCTGGACGACCCCTCGGGCGGCGTGGTCGCGCCGGCCGCGATGATCCTGGAGGCCGTCCAGGGCGAGGGCGGGGTCGTCCCCGCGCCCGACGGCTGGCTGCGCGAGGTGCGCCGGATCACCGCCGAGCGCGGCATCCCGCTGATCGTCGACGAGGTGCAGACCGGAGTCGGCCGCACCGGCGCGATGTGGGCGATCGAGCACAGCGGCATCGTCCCGGACGCCATGGTCCTCTCCAAGGCCATCGGCGGCAGCCTGCCGCTCGCCGTCGTCGTCTACCGCGAGGACTACGACGGCTGGCGGCCCGGCGCCCACACCGGCACCTTCCGCGGCAACACCCTCGCCATGGCCGCCGGCGCCGCGACGCTGCGCCACGTCGCGGCGAACGGGCTGGCCGAGCGGGCCGCCGCCGTCGGCGAGCGGATGACGGCCCGGCTGCGCGAACTCGCCGTCGAACTGCCGGTGATCGGCGACGTGCGCGGCCGGGGGCTGATGCTCGGCGTCGAACTGGTCGACCCGGCGGCCGAGCCCGACGCCTGCGGCGCCCGGCCGGCCGACCCGGCGCTCGCGGTGCGGGTCCGGGAGGCCTGCCTGGCGCGGGGTCTGATCGTCGAGCTCGGCGGACGCCACGACGCGGTGCTGCGACTGCTTCCGCCGCTCACCATCACGGACGAGCAGGTGGCGGCGGTCCTGGAGCGGCTGGCGGAGGCGATCGCGGCGGCCTCCACGGCCGGGCGGCCGGGTGGATCGGCGGGTGGATCGGCGGGCGGGTCGGCGGGCGGATCGCCGAGCGGATCGGCGGGCGGATCGGGGCAGGCGGTGGCAGGTGCGTCCGCGGGCGCGCCGGCGGCTCGGGGCCGGCGGTGAGCGGCCCCGGACCGGACCCCGGAACCGACCCCGGAACCGACCCCGGAACCGACCCCGGAACCGACCCCGGCACCGACCCCGGCACCGACCCCGTCGGGCTCCCCGGGGAGGGCGTCGCGACGGACGCCCTGGCGGGCGGCGCCGCCGGGCCGGGCGCGCTCGGACCGCTGCTGGCCACCGTCCTCGACTCCCTGGAGACGGGCACCGCCATGCGCTCCGGACCGCTGCCGGCCGGCAGTCCGGCCGAGATCGCCGCACTCGTCGACGACGCGCTGGCCAGCGACGACGGACCGGGCGCGCTCGCCCGGCTCACCGAACTGCTCGCCTACGGCGCCGCCGACCCCGCCGACCCGGCCTGCGCCGCGCACCTGCACTGCCCGCCGCTCGCCGTCGCCGCCGCGGCGGACCTGGCGGTCAGCGCCCTCAACCCCTCCCAGGACTCCTGGGACCAGGCCCCCGCCGCCACCGCCCTGGAGAGCGCACTGCTCGCCGAGATCGCCGGACTGGTCAGCTACGACCCGGCGCGCGCCGCCGGCGTCTTCACCTCCGGCGGCACCGAGTCCAACCTCATGGGGCTCATGCTGGCGCGCGACCAGAAGCTCGACGGCATCGTGGAGCTGGACGGCATCCCGGCCGGAGTCCGGCCGTGCATCCTCGCCTCCGAGGCCGCGCACTTCTCCGTCCAGCGCGCCGCCGCCCTGCTCGGCCTCGGCGAGCGGGCCGTCATCCCCGTCCCGGTCGACCGCGGGCTGCGGATGCGGGAGGACGAACTGGAACGGGCGATGGCCGAGGCCAGTTGGGCCGGCCGGACCCCGATCGCCGTGGTCGCCACCGCCGGCACCACCGACACCGGAGCCGTCGACCCGTTGTCCGCCGCCGCCGACCTCGCCGGCCGCTACGGTGCCTGGCTGCACGTGGACGCCGCGTACGGCGGCGGCGCGCTGCTCTCCGACCGGCTCGCCCCGCTGCTCGACGGCATCGCCCGCGCCGACTCGGTCTCGCTCGACTGGCACAAGCTCGGCTGGCAGCCGGCCGCGGCCGGGGTCTTCCTGGTCCGCCGCGCGGAGACCTACGTCTCGCTCGCCCGCCGCGCCGAGTACCTCAACCCGGTCGACGACGAGCAGGCCGGGTACCCCAGTCTGCTCGGCCGCTCGCTGCGCACCACCCGCCGGGCCGACGCCTTCAAGCTCGCCGTCACCCTGCGCACCCTCGGCCGCGACGGTCTGGGCCGGCTGGTCGACGCCTGCCACGACCTCGCCCGCACCGCCGCCGACGCCGTGCGCGCCGACCCGGCGCTCGAACTCCACGCCGAGCCCGTGCTCACCGTCATCCTCTTCCGCTACCGGCCGCCCGGGGTGACGGACGAGGCGGCGTTGGACGAGGTGAACGGCCGGCTGCGGCGCCTGCTGCTGCGCACCGGCCGGGCGGTGGTCGGCCGCACCGAACTCCCGGGCGACGGCCCGGGTCGGGTCCGGCTGAAGCTCACGCTGCTGAACCCCCATGCCACGGTGGGGGAGGTCGGCGCGTTGCTGCGTGAGGTGGTGGGTGCCGGGCGCAAGGTGGCGGGCGAGCGGGCGGGGTAGAGCGGACGGCTCTGGGCGGGCCGGGCGCTCCGGGCGGGTCGGCCTTCCGGTCGGGCCGGGTTTCCGGGCGGGCTGGGCCTCGGGATCAGCCGCCCAGGAGGATCGACCGGGCGAGCTCCCAGGTGTCGGGGTCGGCGGCGACCAGGAGACCGTCCTCGCAGCCGGGGGCCTCCGGGCGGTACGGGGTGCCGTCCGGGCGGGCGGAGACGCCGCCGGCCTCGGTGACCAGGAGCGAGCCGGGGGCGTGGTCCCAGGGAAGGGTGCGCCAGTAGAGGATGAAGTCGAAGCGGCCCTCGACGACGTCCGGGTACTCGATCCCGGCGGCGTGCCGGCCGGGGGAGATCTCGCCGAAGGACGCGATGTTCTCCTGGAGCCGGCGGCGGTGCTCGGCGTCGAGGTAGCGGCTCTTCACCGAGCCGCGCAGCTTCGCGACGTCCTGGGGTGCCGGTGGACGGGTCAGGCGCTCGCCGTCGCGCCAGGCGCCGGAGCCCAGTTCGGCGCAGTAGGCGGTGGCGGTGGAGGGCTGCCAGATCCAGGAGGCGACGGTCCGGCCGGAGCGGACCAGGGAGCACATCACGGCGTACTCGGGTCTACCGGCGACGAAGTTGGCGGTGCCGTCCACCGGGTCGACCAGCCAGGCGGCGGGCTCGTCGCGAAGGGCCAGGGCGAGCGACGGGTCGGCGGAGACCGCCTCCTCGCCGACCACGGGGACGGGCAGCAGCTCGTGCAGTCGGCGGGCGATGATCGTCTCGGCCTCGCGGTCGGCGACCGTCACGACCTCGCCGGGGGCCTTCTCCATCACCTCGCCGGCGGCCAGCGCCCGGAAGCGCGGCTCCACCGCCTCGGCCGACGCCTCGGCGAGTATCTCCGCCACCTTGTCCATCAGCACGTTCGCGCTCCCTTCGCTGCATACCACTCTCCCACGAGTGGAGGAACGGGTCGGCGGCGGACCGGGGGCGGTGGGACGGTCGACGGCCGGGAGGCGACGGTCGACAGCTCACGACTGACAACTGACAGCTGACAGATTTCGAAATCTGTCAGCTGTCAGCTGTCAGCTGTCGGCTGTCACGCGTCGGCCGTCCTTCGTCCTCCGTCACCCCTCCGCCGGGTTCGGTCCATCGCCGCCCAGGTAGTGGAAGCCCGGGCGAGGGTGCATCAGGAACTCGTGGTGCGAGATGTTCCACGCGTACGCGCCCGCCATCGCGAACAGCACGCGATCGCCCGTCCGCAGGCCGTCCGCGCCCTCGGCCGCGTGGGCGAGGACGTCCTTCGGGGTGCAGAGCTGTCCGGCCAGGGTGGCCCGGCCGCCGGTGACGGCCGGGCGCGGCCAGGGGTGCGGCCAGGGGTGCGGCCAGGCGTCCACCGGGAGCACTGCGAAGGGCTGGGAGTGCCCCCGGGTCGCGGGCGTGCGCAGGTGGTGGGTGCCGCCGCGGACCACCGCGAAGTCCTCGCCGTGGCTCGCCTTCACGTCCAGCGCCTCGGTCGCGTACCAGCCGCAGTGGGCGGTCAGCGCCCGGCCGGGCTCGATCCGCAGGGTCAGCCCGGGGTGGGCGTCGAGCAGCTCGGCCAGGCCCTCGCCGAAGGCCGTCCGGTCGAAGCGGGAGGAGGGGTCCGCGTAGTCCACGGCCCCGCCGCCGATGTTGACCTCCGCCAGCGGGAAGCCGTGCCGCTCGGCCAGTGCGGCCGACCAGGCGACGATCCGCGCCGCGACCGACAGCTGCTCCGCCGCCGGGAGCCCGCTGGCCAGGTGGGCGTGCACGCCGCGCAGCCGCAGCCGGCGCGCCGACGGACCGCCGCCGGTGAGCAGCCGGACGCACTCCTCGGCCCGGTCCGGGTCCAGCCCGAACGGCGTCGGACGGCCGCCCATCGCGAGCGGCACCGCGTCGAGCGCTGCCGTCTCGACCGCGAGGTTGACCCGCAGCAGCACGTCCACGACCGCGCCGGGCCGGTCCGCGAGGACGGCGGCCAGCCGGTGCAGCTCCTGCTCGCTCTCGACGTGCCAGCGGTGCACCCCGGCGTCCACCGCCGCGGTGATCTCGGCCGGAGTCTTGCCCGGCCCGCCGAAGGCCAGAGGAGCGTCCGGCACGACGGCCCGGACGTGGGCCAACTCCCCGCCGCTGGAGACCTCGTAGCCGTCCACCACCGAGCGCAGCGCGGTCAGCAGCGGCGCCTCCGGGTTGGCCTTGGCGGCGTAGTACAGCTCGACCCGCTCGGGCAGCGCGGCCCGGACGGCGGCGGCGTGCTCCCGAAGGGCTGCCAAGTCGTAGACGTAGGAGGGAAGTTCATCGGGAGTGAGGCCGGCGGTGAAGCTGCGGACGGCCTCGGTGGGTCGGACGGCCTCGGCGGGCCGGGCGGTCTCGGTCGTCATCGGGCGGTGCTCCCGGCGGGTAGGCGGGCGGGCGTGTGCGCCGGCGGGCGGGCGGACGCGCGGTCCGATGTGCGGGCGGGCATGCGGGCGGCCCCGGCGAGGACGGAGCCGGCCAGCGGGGAGGGCAGCCGGACGTAGCCGGCCTCGCGGTCGGCCTTGCGCTCCCAGCGGGTCAACAGGTTGGCCTTGGCGGGCAGTGGCACACCGGCGAGCAGAGCGCGCAGCCGGGGCGGGCAGCCGTGCGCGGCGGCGTACTCCTCCAGGGTGTCCCGGACGGCCTGCCAGAGCGCGCACTCCAGCTCGGGGTGGCGGTCGGCGAGCGCGGCGAGCAGTTCGGCGACGTGGTTGACCAGCAGGCAGTACACCACCCGGTCCCAGCCGCGTTCCGCGTCGTAGGTCATCGGGCCGGCCACCTCGGGTGGGAGTGCGGCGAGGATGTCGGCGTTCTGCTCGGGGACGAGCTTGGTGCCCTCCAGATCGCGGAAGAGCACCTGGACGGGGTGGCCGGAGGCGTCCACGCCGATCAGCACGTTCTGCAGGTGCGGTTCGAGCACCACACCGTGGTCGAAGTAGGCGGACAGGACCGGCGGGAGGAGCAGCCGCAGGTAGTCGCGCCACCAGTCGAGCGCCGCCGCGCCGTCCGGACTCACGCCCAGCAGGCGGGAGATGTGCGCGGAACTGGTCGGGTGCTCGTCGGCGACGGCGGCCGCGAGCAGCGGGGTGACGCCGGGCCGCAGCACGCCGCCGAAGCCCTCCCGGACGATCAGGCCGAAGCCCTCGTACAGTGCCCGGTCGGGCCGGCCGTCGGTGCCGGGCAGCGCGAGGGTGCGGAAGGCCGGTTCGCGCAACACGGCCGAGGCCGGGAAGCGCCGGGCGAGGTCGGCCAGGGCCAGGGCGAGCAGCCGGGTGAGCGCGACGGCGCCGGTGAGCTCGTACGCGGCGTTCTTGCGCAGGCAGTTGGTGATGCGAACGTTCAGGCTGAACTTGAGGAAGGCGTCGGCGCCGTGCAGGGTGCGCACCGAGGCGGTGGCGGTGAAACGCTCGCCGCGCGGGCCCAGGTCGAGGACGTCGCCCCGGGCCAGGGCGGCGCGCAACAGCGGCTGTTCACCGATGAGTTGATACTGCCACGGGTGCGCGGGCAGCAGCCGGTAGCCGTCCGGCACCTCGCCGAGGCCGTCCAGCAGTGCGGTCGCGCTCTCGTCCAGCGACTCCTCGGCCAGCAGGTCCGCGCGGACGGCGAGGTGGCGCAGCGGGAAGGAGGCGCGGGACTCGGGGGCGTAGCCGCGCCAGTCGCCGCGGGCGGCGGATCGGGACTTGGGGGCCGGGTGGAAGCGGTGGCCGAACAGCAGTGCCTGCTCGGACTCCAGGTAGCGGTCGGCGCCTGGGGCCGGCCGGTCGTCCAGGCCCTGGCGGACGCCCTGGTGGCTGGACGCGACCTGGTCGAGGAACTCCTCGTTCACCGTGCCGGTACGCAGCTCCAGTTCGTGCTGGACGTACTCGGCCAACGCCTGCCAGCCCAACTCGACCCAGTCTCCGTCCTGTTCGACCTCGACCGGCCCGGTGAAGCGGTGCGCGCCGAGCAGCGAGGTGCGGCGCAGGGCGACCCGCAGCAGGGCGCCGCGGCGCGGTAGCCGCAGCAGCAGGCGGCCGCTGTCGGCGGCGGTCTGGTGCTCGGGCGCGGAGACCTCGCGCAGCAGGCAGTTCGGCAGGGTGCGGACCATCGCCTCGTCGGCGGTGGGAAATTCGTCGCCGCCGCCGGGCCGGCCGATGGGGTCGACGGGTCGACCGGCAGGCCGGCCCGCGGTCACCGGGTGCCGTGAGGCGTTGTAAGGTGAGCCTCACCTTAATCGATCATGCAGAATCGATCTCGGGAGTGCCAATGGTTCCCGGAACACCCATGCCCGTCGCGCCCTCGGTGCGTGCCGGGGCCCCGGCGCTCGTCGCCGACTACCGGCGGCTGGTGGAGCTCTGCCCAGTGCTGGAGCTGCGCCTCCTGGACAGCGGCGAGCCCGACCCGCGCGCCGCCGACGGCTGGCACTCCGGAGCCCAACTCGCCGCCGACGAAAGCGCGCTGGCCGCCGTCCTGGCCGGAGCGGAGGCCCGCATCGCCGACGAGCACGGCAGTGCCCCGCGACCGCACGTCACCGCCTCCCGGCTGCTCCACCACTACGCCTGGTCGGCCTGCCTGCTGATCGCCGGCCCCTGGCACCTCTCCCGCCGAGTGCCGGCCGTCGACCCCGCCGACCTCTGGCTGCACGCCCCCACCGGTGCGCTCGCCCTGCGCCCGCGCGGTCACGTCGCCCTGCCCGGCGACGTGACCATGCCCGGCCACGTCACCATGCCCGGCGACGACGGACTGCGCGCCGAACTGCGGGCCGCCGTGGTCGCGCACCTCGGGCCGGTGCTCGCCGCGTTCGCCGGGCCCACCCGGCGCCGCGACCGCGCCCTCTGGGGCATGGTGACGGACGACCTGGCCTCCGCCCTCTGGTACCTCGGCCGGATGCTCGGCGAGGAGGACGCCTCCGTCGCCGCCGCCGAGGCCGTCCTGCCCGGGTGGCACCCTGCCGCTCCCCGGCGGCGCCGACTTCCGCTGCCTGCACACCCCCGACGGGCGCGCCCACCACACCCGCACCCGGCTCGGCTGCTGCCTCTACTACGCGGTCGGGCCCGCGGCGACCGCCTGCCTGACCTGCCCCCGGACCTCCGACGAGGAACGCCTGCGGCGGTTCTGACGGTCCGTCCGCGAACCCGTCGCACCGCGGGGTTCGCTGTCGGTGGCATGGGCTATGGTCGCCGGCATGATCGATTCCACCGTGCGGGTCCGGATCGCCCGCCCCTCGCGCGACCTCGCGGCGGCCGAGCGCTTCTACGTCGGCGGCCTCGGCCTCGCCGTGCTGTGGCGCAGCACCGAGCGGGTGTCCGGCGAGCACGACCTGCTGATGGTCGGCCCGTCCGGCGGCAGCTGGCACTTCGAGCTGACGCACGACCCGGAGCGGCCGCTGGAGCCCACACCGACGGTGGACGACCTGTTCGTCGTCTACCTCGGCGCCCCGGTGGACGAGGCCCTGGCCGCCCGGCTGGAGGAGGCCGGCGGCACCCGGGTCGAGTCCCACAACCCGTACTGGGACGAGTACGGCGTGACGGTGGCCGACCCGGACGGCTACCGGCTGGTGCTCTGCTCCCGCACCTGGGGCGCCTGAGCCCCCGGCGTCCGGGGCGCCGGGCCGGCCGTAGCCGTCGGGCCCTCCTCGCGCGGTGCGGGAGGGGACGTCCGTCCCGCGGCCCCGGCCGGCATCACCGCCACGCCCCGGTCCAGGTCCACGCCCAGGTGCGGCGGCCCGCCGGCCTGCGCGTCGTCCCGCAGCACGAGCTGCTCCCGCTTCTGCTCGATCTGCACCTGCTTGCCCGGGCTGAACAGGGCGTGCAGCTCGTCCAGCCCACCGGCGCCCATCCCGGCCCCGGGCCCGCGGCGCCGCGGGCGCGACGAGGACTCGTCCTGAACCTGCCACGCCGCCAGCAGCACCATCCCCAGCACCGCCACCACCGCCGCCGCCACACCCACGATCCACCCCATGCCCGCTCAACGCGGCCGCAGGGCCGTCGCGTTCCCGGGGGCTGGGCCGGGCTGGGCCGGGCTGAGCCGGGCTGAGCCGGGCTGAGCCGGGTCGGGCCGGGCCCAGGACGCGGGCGCGCCGTGGCGCAGTGCGGGCGCAGGCGCGGGCGCAGTGTGGCGAAAACCGCATGGGCGGGCGACGGGCCCACCGGATACGCTGCCGGACGAACCGGAAGGAGCGCTCTGATCATGCCCGTGCGCGGAACCCTCGTGGACATTCCGACGGCGGACGGCACCGCCGACGCCTACCTCGCCCACCCCGACGACGGCCGGGCCCACCCGGGTGTCATCCTCTACATGGACGCCTTCGGGCTCCGACCGCACCTTGAGCGCATGGCCGACCGGCTGGCCGCGGCCGGGTACACCGTGCTCGTCCCCAACGCCTTCTACCGGGCGGGGCGCGCGCCGGTCGTCGAACTGCCGGAGCTCATCGACCTGGACCAGGCCGACGAACTCTTCGCCCGGATCGTCCCGCTGCTCGACACGCTCACCCCGGAGGCGACCGCGCGCGACGCGGACGCGTATCTGCGCTGGCTCGGCGAGTCCCCGCTGGTCCAGGACGGCCCGGTCGGCCTGACCGGCTACTGCCGCGGGGCCCTGCTGGCGCTGCGCACGGCCGCCAGCCACCCGGACCGGATCGCCGTCGCGGCCGGATTCCACGGCGGCAGCCTCGCCACCGACAGCCCGGACAGCCCGCACCTGGGCGCCGACCGGATCACCGCCGAGCTGTACTTCGGCCACGCGGACGCCGACCCCGCGCTGCCGCCCGAGCAGATCGACCGGCTCGCCGCGGCCCTCACCGCCGCCGGCGTCCGGTACCGGGCCGAGGTCTACGCCGGCGCCCCGCACGGCTACACCCAGGCGGACACCAGCCGCTACGACGCCGCGGCCGCCGAGCGGCACTGGGAGGCGCTGCTCGGCCTGCTGAAGAGGGTCCTGCCGGCCTGAGGCCGTACCTGTTGACCGGGTCGCCCGTTCGGCCACGCACAGGTCGGCACAGGTCGGCACAGGTCGGCACAGGTCGGCACAGGTCGGCACAGGTCGGCACAGGTCCGCGCGGGTCCGCGCGAGTCCGCACAGGTCCGCGCGGACCCGCGCGGGTCATCGGAACCGGCCCCGGGGGAGGGGCCGGACCACGATCCAGGGGGGACGGCACATGAACGCCAGCCAGGGAGAGCGGGCGAAGCCCGCCGGGCCGGATCTGCGGAGCGTCCAGGAGGCCGTCGCGCGGGCGCTCGGGGAGCACCTGCCCGGCGGAGTGCGCAGCGGTGAACTGGACCGCGATGGGCGGGCGTTGCGCTGGGTGGAGGCCGGTCGGGGCGGTGTCGCACCGATGGTCCTGATCGCGGGTTGCGGCACCACGGCGCTCGGCTGGTCGGCCGTCTTGCCCGAACTCGCCCGGTACGGGCGGGTCGTGGCGTACGACCGGGCGGGGCTGGGCGCCAGCGAGCCCGGTCGGGCCGCCGCCCCGACGCTGGACGGCCAGATCGCCGACCTGGCCGCCCTCGTTCAGCACCTGGAAGCCGGACCGGCGCTCCTGATCGGGCACAGCTGGGGCGGCCAGCTGGCCCAACTCCTCGCCTGGCAGCGGCCGGAGCTGGTGGCCGGGCTGGTCCTGGTGGACCCGGCGCACGAGGAGTTCCAGCCATGGTCCATCCGGGCCGCCGAGGCGGTGCTGAACCGGCTGTGGCTGTACCGGGCTGGATCGGCGCCGACGGCGTCGGCACCGGCGTCCCTCGATGCGGAGGTGCCGCTCGATCGGGCGACGCCGCTCGATCCGGCGACGTCGCTCGACCGGGCCGAGGCGGCCGTGATCGCGCACCGGCACCAGCGGCGGGCCGTCCTCGCCGAGCAGCGGCTGACCTCCGTCGCCGTTCCGGAGATCCGGCGACGCCGCTCCACCGCGCGACCGTTCGAGATGCCGGTGACGGTCCTGAGCGCGACCCGGGGACTGCCCGGTGCGATGCGCGTCCGCTGGACCGCCCTGCAGGCGGGCATCGCGAGGAACGCCGTCCGGGGAACCCACAGCACGGTCCACGGTGCCGGTCACGCCATTCAGGCCGACCGGCCCCGGGCGGTCGTCGCGGCCGTCCGAGAGGTTTCGGATCACGCCCGATACTTCCTTATGGACTGATGATTCGTGCTCAATTCCTGTCCGGACCTGATCAACTGAGCCTGTAACCCGCTCTGGCACACTGTGTGCCGATGACCCGTCGGGGCGGGGCACGGAACACGGGGGGGCAGGGGTATGAGCGGGGCGGGCACCGTGCTCGGCGGGCGGTACGAGCTGGTCGAGAAGATCGGCGGCGGCGCGATGGGTTCGGTCTGGAGGGCCGAGGACACCGTGCTGGCACGCCGGGTCGCGGTCAAGATCCTGCGCTCGGAGCTGCTGGAGGACGACACCTCCGCCCAGCGCTTCCGCCGCGAGGCCCAGCTCGTCGCCGCGGTCGACCACCCCGGCGTGGTGGGCGTCCACGACTACGGCGAGAGCGGCGGGGACGGCGAGGAACGCTGCGCCTACATCGTCATGGAGCTGATCGACGGCCGTCCGCTGGACAGGGTGCTCAAGGACACCGGCCGGATGAGCGTCGAGCGCACCCTCGACCTGGTGGCCGGCGCCCTGGACGCGCTGCACGCCGCGCACCGGCGGGAGATCGTGCACCGGGACATCAAGCCGTCCAACCTGATGGTGCGGGTCGACGGGCGGGTGGCCATCACCGACTTCGGCATCGCTCGGGCACTCGCCAGCACCAAGCTGACCGCCCCGTTCGCGATCATCGGCACCGCGCTCTACATGTCCCCCGAGCAGGCCGAGGGCGCGAACCTCGGACCGGCCACCGACCTCTACTCGATCGGCGTGGTCTGCTACGAGCTGCTGGTCGGCGCGCCGCCGTACTCCGGTGACGGGCCGCTCCAGATCGCGCTCAAGCACGTCAACCAGCCGGTGCCGGAACTGCCGGACACCTTCCCGGTGTCGGTGCGGGCGCTGGTGGCCAGGGCGCTCGCCAAGAAGCCCGAGGAACGGTACGCGGACGCCGCCGCGATGGCGGCGGCGGCCCGAGCGGCTCGTGCGGCACTCGTGAGGGACGGCGGCGCGGGCGGCGCGCAGGCACCCGGGAAGGCAGGCCCCGAGGGCAGCGGGACCATCCCGCTCGGGGCCGGCGCGGGCTCGGCGGACAAGAACGGTGCGGCGGCCGATGGCGGTGCGGGGGCCAAGGGCGGTGCGGCGGACAAGGGCGGTGCTGTCGAACTGATCAAGGGCGGCGCCGGGGCGGACCCGGCCGAGGCGGGGGCCGTGGTGGTCCCCGCCGTGGGCGGCGCCCCGGCGGCGGACGAGGTCGCGAAGGTGGAGCCGCAGGCTCCCACCGAGCCCGGCCGCAAGCGGTCGCGGCGCGCCCTGCTGGTGCCCATCGTCATCCCCGTCGTCATCTCGATGGGCACGGCGACCGTGCTGCTGGTCGACCGCGGGGCGGGCGGCTCCGACGCGGCCCTGACACCCGGCGCCCAGCCGACCGTGGTGGTCACCGTGCCGGCGAACCCGGGCACCGCCACCGCGGCGCCCGCGACCACCACCGCGCCGGTCACCTCGGCGCCGACCGACACTCCGGCGGCCACCCCGGGCCCCGACCAGTCGGCTCCCGCCGCCGGCCAGGGCCAGCCGCAGGCCCCGGTGCCCCCGGTGCCGGCCGCCGGACAGGGCGGCAGCGGCGGTGCGGGCGGTGCGGGCGGTTCGAGCGGTGCGGGCGGCGGCCGGAGCGGTGGTACGGGCGCGGGTACGGGTACGGCTGCGGGCGGATCACCGGCCGATCAGGCGAACAAGCCCGGCGGTGGCAACCCGCCCAACCCGCCCGCCGACCAGAACCCGCAGCCCCCGGCCCAGACCACGAGCGGCACCGGCAACACCTCGTCAGGTGCGAACAGGCCGCCGTCCTGCGGCGGCAACAGCTGGAGCACCATCGTCAGCGTGAAGGACGGCCGCACGATCGGGATGCGCGACGACAACCTGAGCGGGGACAACCCGATCCTGGTCGGCGGTCACTCGCAGTACGGCTGGGTGCGCTCGACCAATCCCGGCGCGTGGATCCTCTTCAACGCCTGCAACAACGGCGGCCCGCAGCTGGTCCAGACGATGGACGGGAAGGTCGTGCTGAGCAACGGGTTCAGCTTCCTCACCAACTGGACGGTCCGCAGCGGAAGTTCGGCCGGCTCGTACACGCTCGGCGACTACCAGAACCAGGTCTGCATGACCAACAACGGCCCCGGCAGCGCGGTCACCATGGTCGCCTGCACCGCCGGCAACGCCGCCCAGGAGTGGCGGCTCCAGTGACGGCCCCGGCCGACCCGGGCCGGTAGCAGCCTCCCTTCCGGCGGGCAAGGGGGGCAGGTGGCGGAACCTCGCCACCCGGGTGTCAAGGGACTGTATGGAATCTTCTACACACATGTAAAAGTCGATCGACGGTCGGCCTGCCAGGTGCTCCGGGCCCGCGTTCGGTGAGCGAGTGCCCGTAGGTGCAGGCGATCGGCCGTCGCTCTGCTCGAAGCCCTTGGCGGGATGCGGTGAATTGCCCCGATTCATCTGCCGATTGGACGCTCTTTACCCAATGGCGGGACCTGGCCAATCAATGAAGCAGACCTGTCAATTCATCTGCTGGATTGTCATGCTTCTGGTCACCCCCTGGCGGTAGCCCCACCCCCACCCCTTGGTGGCGAGCCGCTCGACTGCACGGGGTTCCCGCACGCCAGCACCCGTCCCGCCCCACAGGGCCGACCCGGCCCCCGGGACGCGGTGCGACCGCGCCCTGACGCGGTTTCCCGGAAGGACTCGTTCGTGAAGCGTAAGCTCGCAGCCGTCGCCGTGCTCTCGGCCACGGCCCTGTTGACCGGTGTGATCCAGGTGAGCACCGCCGCCCAGGCCGCTCCCACCCCCTCGCTGCGGGTGCAGGCCGCCCAGCAGCACGCGACCGCGCTCAAGCTGGCGGCCGGTCAGGCCGGCCCGCTGGCCAAGGCGCTCAAGCTCGGCGACAAGGAGCAACTGGTCGCCAAGGACGCCGCGGTGGACAAGGACGGCACTCGCCACCTGCGCTTCGAGCGCATCTACGCCGGCCTGCCGGTGATCGGTGGAGACCTGGTCGTCCACCAGAAGGCCGACGGCTCGGTGAAGTCGGTCGACAAGGCGGTCGCCGCCCGGATCGCGCTGCCGAGCCTGACCCCGAAGATCGCCGCCGACCAGGCCGTCGCCCAGGTCACCGCGGGAGTCAAGGCCACCGTCGGGGTGAGCGCCGACGCCGACGAGTCGCCGCTCACCGAGGTCCACCGGGCCGGTCAGGCCGAGCTGGTGGTCTGGGCCACCGACGGCACCCCGCGCCTGGCGTACCGCACCACGGTCGAGGGCCTGCGCGCCGACGGCACCCCGAGCCGCCAGATCCTCGTCACCGACGCCGCCGACGGCCGGGTCCTCGCCACGCACGAGACGATCGAGACCGCGGCCGGCACCGGCAACGGCGTCTTCGTCGGCCAGGTCCCGCTGACCACCACCCAGAGCGGTTCGAGCTACTCGCTCAAGGACGCGAGCCGCGGCGACCAGTCCACCAGCGACCTCAACGGCGGCACCGACGGAACCGGATCGCTGTTCGCCAACACCAGCAACAACTTCGGTGACGGAACGGTCAACAGCCGCGAATCCGCCGCCGTGGACGCCCAGTTCGGCGCCGCCACCACCTGGGACTTCTACAAGAACACCTTCGGCCGCAGCGGCATCCGCAACGACGGCGTCGGCGCCCTGAGCCGGGTGCACTACGGCTCCAACTACGTCAACGCCTTCTGGGACGACAGCTGCTTCTGCATGTCGTACGGCGACGGCAACAACGACACCGCGCCGCTCACCGAGATCGACGTGGCCGGGCACGAGATGAGCCACGGCGTCACCGCCGCGACCGCCAACCTCAACTACTCCGGTGAGTCCGGCGGCCTCAACGAGGCCACCTCGGACATCATGGGCACGATGGTCGAGTGGTACGCCAACCTGCCCTCCAACCCGCCGAACTACTGGATCGGCGAGCTGATCAACCTGCGCGGCGACGGCAGCCCGCTGCGCTACATGGACCAGCCGAGCAAGGACGGCGCCTCGGCGGACTACTGGGACGCGAACGTCGGCAACCTGGACGTGCACTACTCGTCCGGAGTGGCGAACCACTTCTTCTACCTGCTGTCCGAGGGCAGCGGCGCGAAGACGGTCAACGGGTTCAGCTACAACAGCCCGACGTACGACAACTCCACGCTCGCGGGCATCGGGCGGGACAAGGCCGCGCAGATCTGGTACCGCGCGCTGACCACCTACTTCACCTCGACCACCGACTACGCGGGCGCCCGGGCGGGCACCCTCAGCGCGGCGGCGGACCTGTACGGATCGGGCAGCGCGGAGTACAACGCCGTCGCCGCCACCTGGACGGCCGTCAACGTCAACTGAGCCGAGTCCGGCGCCGGTTCCGGTGAGACCTCGGGCATGAGCCGAGCCCGGAACCGGGTCGGAACCGGGCCGGCCCGGGCCTGGACCGATCAGGCCCGGGCCCGGGAAGGAGTCGAGGCCCCGCCGGGCCGTGGGTGCCGGCCGGCGGGGGAGTACGGCGGGGGAGTACGGAGGGGGAGTACGGCGGGAGCGACGGTGAGCGGACCACCGTCGCTCCCGCTGTATGGCGCCTGACGATACGTCAATTTTCCTTCTCGTGCAGCTTCGGAGGAGGTTCGCGGAACGGCCGGTGGCGGGCGGCGGAGCGCGGGGCGCGAAGTAGCACCTCCACCGGGCCTCCGTACACCCAGAAAACTCGACCATCGCGGTGGTAGTGGACAACCCTCGGTAACGGCAGTGAACTTGGTTCCGGGGCGAACCCCCGGGTCCGTAGCGTCCCCGGCATGACGCTACTGAAGCAAAACCCGCCGAGCGCCGTCCGATGGCGCGGCCTGCTGGTCTACCTGGTGCTCGCCTACGCCGGGATGTGGGCGGCCATGACACCACTGCTCGCCGGCGGCTACCGGCGCGCCGACGCCCGTGAGGAGGTCGGCGCCCTGGAACAACTCTGCATCGGGGCCGCCATGCTGGCCCCGGCGCTGGCGGCCCTGCTCGTGGTCCGCTTCGTCGAGCGCGGCGGCGGGGTGCGGGAGGCGCTCGCGTTGCGGTGGCCCCGACCGCGGGCCCGCGCGGTCCGGGCCTGTCTGCTGCCGCTCGGGGTGCTCGGCGGACTGACGGCCGCGACGCTGGTGCTCGGTGCGGTGGCGGGCGGCTACCCGTTCGCCGGCTTCGGATCGCTGGACGCCGGGCGGATCGGATCGTGGGCGCTCCAGGGCTCGATCGGGATGGTGCTGTCGCTGCCGCTGTTCTTCGGTGAGGAGATCGGCTGGCAGGGCTTCCTCTTCCCCCGGTTGCTGCGACTCGGCCGGGGCGAGGGCGGAGGCGGTGGCGGTACGGCGGCCTTGGTGCGGGCGTACGTGCTCACCGGAACGGCCTTCGCGCTCTGGCACCTGCCGACGCTGCTGATGGGCGGCCAGTACCCGGGGCGGCCCTGGTACCTGGCGGTGCCCGCGCTGACGGTGAGCTGTGTGCTCGTCCTGCCGGTCTTCACCTGGCTGAGGCTGCGTTCGGGGTCGGTGGTCCCGGCGGTGCTGGCGCACGCCTTCGCGAGCAGCATGAGCGTGTCGATGGTGCGGGAGTTCGCCGCCCCGGGCGCCGAGCTGGACCCGCTCACCATGTCGCTGGCCGGCTGGCCCGGCTGGATCGTCCTCGGTGGGTTCGTGGCCTTCCTCGCATGCACCGGGCGGCTGCGGCCGGAGCGGTACGGGCAGTGGTGACCGCCCGGGCGGCGGGCGGATGACGGGTGACGGGCGACGGATGACGGATAACGAATGACAGATTTCATCATCTGTTATCCGTCATCAGGCATCTGTCGTCCGTCACCCGCCCGCCGGCGCCAGGTCCCTGCGGATCTCGTCCAGGATCAGCCCGGCCCCGGTGTAGCCGATGCCGAGCATCCACAGGCTGTCGTCCACGCCGAACACCCGCCCGCTGCGTACGGCGTCCAGGCTCTTCCAGAGCGCGCCCTCGGTGATCCTTCCCCGGTCCGACTTGGCCGCGTCCCCGTACACGGAATAGAAGATGACGTCGGCCGCCGCCTGGTCCACCTGCTCGGGGCTGATCTCCATCGAGAAGCCGGGCTTGTCCTGGTTGGCGGGCCGGCCGAGCCCGAGGTCCTTGAACAGCGAGCCGACGAAGGTGTCGTTGAGGTAGAGCCTGGTCGGTGCGCCCGCCAGGAAGCGGGCCATCTCGACCCGGGTGGCCGCCGCCCTGGCCGGCCCGCCGAGTGCGGTCACGAGGTCCCGCAGCCTGGTCCGGTACGCCGCGTCCGCGGCCTCGGCCTCGGTCTGGCGGCCCAGTGCCTCGGCGTGCAGCCGGACGTTCTCCTTCCAGGTCGGGCCGGTGGTCCTGGAGAGCACCGTCGGCGCGATCTTCGAGAGCTCGTCGTAGCGCTTGTCGTCGCGGACCTGGTTGCTCAGGATGAGGTCCGGCCGCAGTGCCGCGATCGTCTCCAGGCCGGGCTGGCCGATCGCCCCGACGGGCTTCGTCCCGGACAGCCGCTCCGCCGGCAGGTAAGCGGGGAAGGGGGCGCCCGCGGTGACGGTGGTGGCGCCGACCGGGCTGAGGCCGAGGGTGACCACCGAGTCCAGCGCGTCGGTGTCCAGGACCACCACCCGGCTCGCCCGCGCCGGCACGGTGCTCTCGCCTCGCGCGTGCCGGACCGTCCGCGTTCCGCCTGCCGAGCCGCCGCCGGTCGAACCGGTCGAACCGGTCGAACCGGTCGAACCGGTCGAACCGGTCGAGCCCGCCGAGCCGACACCCGGCGCCGGGGAGCCGGACCCGCAGGCGGTGAGCACGACCCCGGGGGCGAGCCCGGCGGCGAGGCCGAGGGCGGCGCGGCGGCTGAGCGGTCGGGGCATCGGCGGTACCTCCAACGTGCGGGCGGGACGCGGGGATCCCTGCCCGGACAGTGGCCCGGTTACGCCTCGGAGCCGTTCTCCCGTCGCTGGCGCAGGAGTTCGGTGTACTCGACGTGCACCCGACGGTCCATCGCGAGGGCGAACTGGGCGTCCGCGACCGTACGCGCCAGCGGCCGGACGCGCAGGATGCGCTCGGTGAGCCGGGCCGCCGCTCCGGGCGGCAGCGGGGCGTCGGCGGCCAGCGCGCTGAGCAGGTGCTCGCTGACCACCTCGATGAAGATCTCGGCGATGGCGTCCACGTGCTCCTGGGTGCGCCGGCTGGCCTCCAGTACGGCCGAGAGCGGCACCCCCTCCGCCACGAGCTCGGTGGTGGCGTCCATCAGCCGGCGGCTGACGTGGGTGATGCCGTCCTCCTCGACGGTGATGTAGCCCTGGGCGATCGACTCGGCGGTGTTCTCCTCGGTGAGCTGGTCGCCGAACGCGGTCTTCAGTTCGTCCCAGTCCAGGCGCACCGGGGTCTCGTCGGACCACGGCGCGACGATCGCCGCCTCCAGTCCGATCAGCTCGGCGACGTCCCGCCCGCTCTCGCCGGCACCGATCAGCTCGGCGATGCCACCCAGGGTGTGGCCGCGTTCGAGCAGTTCACCGATCATCCGCAGCCGGGCCAGGTGCTCCTCGCCGTACCAGGCGATGCGGCCCTCCCTGCGGGGTGGCTGAAGCAGTTTGCGCTCGCGGTAGAAGCGCAGGGTGCGGGTGGTGATGCCGGCGGCCTCGGCCAGTTCCTCCACCCGGTACTCGCGTTTTCTGTCGCCCGCAGCAGCTCTGACCTTGTCCACGGCGATCAGCATAGGACCGCCGGCCCGGAAGGTTCCCCGAACCGGAGCCGTCGTGCTTCTTCCATCCGGTGTCAGCAAGGGCTACCCTGCCAACCATGCCAGTGATTACTGGCGCGATTGGCAGGGTCCCGGAGGCGAGCCCCCGGGAGGTTCCGGGGCCGCGACCCCGGGAGAGCGCGACGATCACCGTCCCACCCTCAGGAGGTTTGCCGCATGGCACCCAGCAGCAAGCGCCCCCGCTCCGGCGCGTCCGCAGCGACCGACACCGCCGCTGCGCAGGAGCCCGCCCCGCACGTCCGGGTGGCGGTGATCGGCTCCGGCTTCGGCGGCCTCGGCGCCGCGGTCCGACTGCGTCGCGCCGGGATCACCGACTTCGTGGTGCTGGAACGGGCGGACTCCGTCGGCGGCACCTGGCGGGACAACAGCTACCCCGGCTGCGCCTGCGACGTTCCCTCGCACCTCTACTCCTTCTCCTTCGCGCCCAACCCCGACTGGCCGCGCAGCTTCTCCGGCCAGCCGGACATCCGCGCCTACCTGGAAAAGGTCGCCACCGTCTTCGGTCTCCGCCCCCACCTGCGCTTCAACACCGAAGTACTGGAAGCCCGCTGGGAGAGCGAGCAGACCCGCTGGCGGATCACCACCTCGGCCGGCCAGTGGACCGCCGACGCCGTCGTCTCCGCCGCCGGACCGCTCGCCGACCCGCAGATCCCCGACCTGCCCGGACTGAGCGGCTTCCCCGGCAAGGTCTTCCACTCCTCCCGCTGGGACCACGACTTCGACCTGACCGGCAAGCGCGTGGCGATGGTCGGCACCGGCGCCTCCGCCGCCCAGATCATCCCGTCGATCCAGCCCGGGGTCGGCAAGCTGACGGTCTTCCAGCGCACCCCGGCGTGGGTGCTTCCCCGTCGCGACCGCGAGATCACCCAGCTGGAGAGGTGGCTGCACGGCCGCCTGCCGGTCACCACGAAGATCCGCCGCGGCACGCTCTTCGCCCTCCGGGAGATCCAGGTCGACGCCTTCGTGCGCCGCCCCGGGCTGCTGCGCCTGGTCCAGCGGCTCGCCGAGCGGCACATCGCCCAGGGCGTCCGCGACCCGGAGCTGCGCGCCAGGCTCACCCCGGACTACCGGATCGGCTGCAAGCGCATCCTGCTCAGCAACACCTACTACCCGGCCCTCGCGGCGGCCAACACCGAGGTCGTCTCCTCCGGCCTGCGCGAACTGCGCGGCTCCACCCTGGTCGCGGCCGACGGCAGCGAGCACGAAGTGGACGCCATCGTCTTCGGCACCGGCTTCCACGTCACCGACATGCCCATCGGCGCCCGGGTGTTCGGCGCCAACGGCACCAGCCTGGCCGAGGAGTGGAAGGACGGCATGGAGGCGCTGCGCGGCTCGACCGTGCACGGCTTCCCGAACCTCTTCTTCGTCATCGGGCCCAACACCGGCCTCGGCAACAGCTCGATGATCCTCATGATCGAGTCCCAACTGAACTACATGATCGACGCGTTGACCACACTCGGCTCGATCGGTGCCGCCGCGATGCAGCCCACCGCGCGCGCCCAGCGGCAGTGGAACCTCGAACTCCAGCACCGGATGGACCGCACCGTCTGGACCACCGGCGGCTGCCTCAGCTGGTACCTCGACCCGAACGGCAAGAACACCGTGCTCTGGCCCGGCTCCACCACCTCGTTCCGCCGGGCCACCCGCAAGGTCGACCTCGGCGAGTACGAGCTGATCATGCGCGCCGCACCGGCCGCCACCCGCACCACCGCCCAGGAGGTCTCCGCGTGAGCGCCCGGCTGCCCGAGGACTACGAACCGCCGCGTCCGGTGGAGGAGTTGAGCGTCCGGTCGGCGGACGGCATCCGGCTGCACGTCGAGGTGCACGGCCGGCCCGGAGCGCCCACCGTGGTGCTCGCCCACGGCTGGACCTGCTCCACCGCCTTCTGGGCCCCGGTGATCCGCCGGCTGTCCGACCGCTACCGGGTGGTGGCCTACGACCAGCGCGGCCACGGGAACAGCGAGATCCCGCCGAGCCGGGCCCGCTACTCGACCCGGGCGCTGGCCGAGGACCTGTCCGCCGTACTCGCGCGGACCGTTCCGGCGGGCGAGCGGGCCGTGCTCGCCGGGCACAGCATGGGCGGGATGACCATCATGGCCGCCGGCGGCCGCCCCGAGGTCGCCGACCGCACCGCGGCGGCCGTCCTGATCTCCACCGGGCCGGGCGACCTCGTGGCCGAACTCACCGTCCTGCCACCGGCCGTACGACCCCGGGGCCTGCGGCGCTTCCTGCACCGGCAGCTGCTGCGCTCCCGGATGCCGCTCGGGCCGGTCTCGCCGGTCAGCCGGGTGGCGCTCAAGTACGCCACCATGGGACCCGGTTCGTCCGCCGGCCAGGTCGAGGCGACGGCCCGGATCGTGCACGCCTGCCCGACCGCCGTCCGCGCCAACTGGGCCGCGGTGCTGGACCGGCTGGACGTCCACGCCGGGCTCGCCCGGCTCGCCGCGCCCACGGCGGTGGTGGTCGGCACCGGCGACCGGCTGACCCCGCCGGTGCACGCCCACCGGATCGTCGCCGAACTCCAGGACGCGCAGGGGCTGTTGCTGCTGCCCGGGGTCGGCCACATGTCGCCGCTGGAGCGCCCGGACGAGGTCGCCGCCGAGATCCACCGGATGGCCGCCGCGTACCTGGCGTCCGCGCCGGCCGGTGCCGCTTCGGCCGGCGCTGCTTCGGCCGGTGGTGCTCCCGCCGGTGCTGCTTCCGCTTCCGTCGATGAGAGGACCGCCGTCGCATGAACGCCATCCCGCCGTTGTCCGCGCAGGTCGTCGTCGTCACCGGTGCCGCGCGCGGCGTCGGTGCGTCGCTGGCCCGCAAGCTCGCCCGGCGCGGGGCCAAGGTCGCCCTGCTGGGACTGGAGCCGGAGGAGCTGAAGGCCGCCGCCGCGCAGTGCGGGCCGTCCGCGAGCAGCTGGGAGGTGGACGTCACCGACCTCGACGCGCTGGAGGACACCGCCCGGCGGATCAAGGAGCACTACGGTCGGATCGACGCCGTCGTCGCCAATGCCGGGATCGCCATCGGCGGTCCGCTGGCCGACAGCGACCACAAGGCGTTCAGCCGGGTCATCGAGGTCAACCTGCTCGGCAGCGTGGCCACCGCGCGGGCGTTCCTGCCGGCGCTCGCCGAGAGCCGCGGCTACCTGCTCCAGATCGCCTCGCTCGCGGCGCTGACCCCTGCGCCGCTGATGAGCGCGTACTGCGCCAGCAAGTCCGGGGTGGAGGCCTTCGCCCACTCGATCCGTGCGGAGGTGGCCTACCAGGGGGTCAAGGTCGGTGTCGGGTACCTGAGTTGGACCGACACGGACATGGTGCGCGGGGCCGACCAGGACGCCGTGCTGAAGCAGATGCGCTCCCGGCTGCCGTGGCCGGCGAACAAGACGTATCCGCTGGAGCCCGCGGTGGACCGGATCGTCGCCGGGATCGCCCGCCGGTCCGCCCACGTCTACGCGCAGGCCTGGCTGCGCGGGATGCAGCCGGTCCGCTGGCTGCTGCCGTCCCTGATCGCGGTGGTCGGCTCCCGGGACGTGGCCCGGATCGCACCCCAGCTCGCCGCCACCGCGGCGAGCCGCCTGCGCGCCGTCGGCGCCGGGGGCGCGGCGGACACCGCGGTCCGGGGGAGCCGGAGCGGCGCGGGCGACTGACGGGTGAGGACTGAGGACTGAGGACTGAGGGCGAAGGGCCTACGGCGGACAGCTGACAGCCGACGGACGACAGCGAACAGATGACGGCTGACAGCCGACAGATTTTGAAATCTGTCAGCTGTCGTCCGTTCGCCGCTCACCCGCCCCCTCCGCGATCCCCGCCAGCGTCTCCAGCGCCCGCGCGAGCACCGGCAGCGGCGGGGACGCGAGCCCGACCCGGACGGCGGAGGGCGAGCGCCGGGGGTCGACGGCGAAGGCCGCCGCGGGCGTCACCGAGATCCCGGCACGCGCCGCCTCCGCGACGAAGGCCTCCGCCCGTCGGCCCGTCGGCAGCTCCCACCACAGGTAGTACGAGCAGGGGTCGGACCGCAGCCGTCGTCCCGTCAGCACCTCGCGGGCCAGCAGCTGCCGGGCCCTCGCGTCGGCCCGCTTCGCCGCCTCCACCGCGGCCAGCGTGCCGTCCCCGATCCAGCGCACCGCCGCCTCCAGCGCGAAACCGCTCGGCGTCCACCCGCCCGAGCGCAGCGCCCCCGCCACCCGCTCGCGCAACGCCGCCGGGACGACCGCGAACCCGGTGGTCAGCCCCGGGGCGAGCCGCTTGGAGAGGCTGTCCACGAGCACGGTGCGCTCCGGCGCGAGCGCGGCCAGCGGCGCGAGCTCGGGCCGCAGGAAGGACCAGATGGCGTCCTCGACCACCGGCAGGTCGAGCCGTCGCAGCACCGCGACGAGTGCCACCGCCCGCTCCTGCGGCAGGCTCGCGCCGAGTGGGTTCTGCAGGCGCGGCTGGACGTACACCGCGCGCAGCGGCCCGGCCCGGTGGGCGGCGGCCACGGCCTCCGGCAGCAGTCCGTGCTCGTCCACGGCCAGCGGCACCAGTACGATGCCCAGCCGATCCGCCACCGCCTTGACCACCGGATAGGTCAGCTCCTCCACGCCCAGCCGCTGCCCGGGCGGCACCAGCGCGGACAGGGCCCCGGCGATGGCCTGCCGCCCGTTGCCGGCGAACAGCAGTCGCTCCGCCCCGACCTCCCAGGAGCCGGCCGACACCAGGCCCGCGAACGCCCGCCGGGCCGCGACCGTCCCGGCCGCGCCGACCGGCCGCAAGGCGTCGCCCAGCGCGTCCGGACGCAGCAGCGGCGCCAGGGCGCCCGCCAGCAGCTCGGCCTGCCCGGGGACGGAGGGGTAGCTGAGCTCCAGGTCCACGGGGGCGGAGGCCGGCTCCGCGAGCGGCACCCGGGTGCCGTCCGGTGCGCGCCCGGCCCGGACGAACGTCCCGCGCCCGACCTCCCCGACGGTCAGCCCGCGCCGGGCCAGTTCCCGGTAGACGCGTCCGGCGGTCGAGTTGGCGATGCCCCGGCTGCGCGCGAAGGCGCGCTGGGTGGGCAGCTGCTGGCCGGGCCGCAGTCGCCCGTCCGCGATCTCGGCGGCGATCCGGTCGGCGATCAGGCGGTAGTCGTCCATCGGCGGTCGGCCTCCAGAGGTCCCTCGTTGCTCGCGGACTCGCGCGCCGGCCAAGCGCCGGCCCACGCGACGGCCCATGCGCCGGCTCACGCGGGGCCCCGGCCCACATTGCACCGAGTGCAAAGTCATCATTGCATCGACCCAATGGTCCGTCCTAGCCTCCTCGCATGGACGCGTTGACATCGGCCGTGGACGGCCGGGCCGTACTCGGGATCGCCGCCGTGGCCCTGGGCATGGTGCTGTCGCCCGGGCCCAACATGATCTACCTGGTCTCGCGCTCGATCGCGCAGGGCCGCCGCGCCGGGCTGATCTCGCTGACCGGGGTCGCGGCCGGCTTCCTGGTCTACCTGGTCGCGGTGACGGCGGGAGTGGCCGCGGTGTTCTCCGTGGTGCCCGCCCTCTACACCGTGATCAAGCTGGCCGGCGCCGGGTACCTGCTCTGGCTGGCCTGGAAGGCGGTCAAGCCGGGCGGCACGGCGGTCTTCGCCCCGCAGCAGCTGCCGCCGGACCCGCCGCGCCGGCTGTTCGCGATGGGCTTCCTGACCTGCCTGCTCAACCCCAAGATCGCCATCATGTACATCTCGCTGCTGCCCCAGTTCGTGGCCCCGGAGCGCGGCCACGTCGCGGTGCAGAGCCTGCTGCTGGGCCTGGTTCAGATCGCGATCGCGATCACCGTCAACGGCCTGATCGCGGTGAGCGCGGGCGGCATCGCCGCCTTCC
Organism: Kitasatospora sp. NPDC054768; assembly: GCF_053612025.1. NCBI lineage: Bacteria > Bacillati > Actinomycetota > Actinomycetes > Kitasatosporales > Streptomycetaceae > Kitasatospora > Kitasatospora sp. NPDC054768. The sequence continues at coordinate 238 of NZ_JBSHBN010000016.1, read as the reverse complement.
TCAACCGCCGCCCCGGCTGGCTGCGAATCCAGCGCTACGCGATGGGCACCGTCCTCGCCGGCCTCGCCGTGCACATCGCCGCCGACCGCGCCAAGGCCGTGGCGGTCTGAGAGCCGAGGCCGTAGCGGTCCAGGTGCGAGATGCTAGTGTCCTGCGCCTGAAATCCGCTTCATATCTGTAGCCTGTTCCCATGGCACGCATGGGTCGGCCGATGGCCGAGTTGACCTTGACCGGTGAC